>JAEWBD010000232.1 GCA_023391315.1 Bacteroidota bacterium
GATTGGTAAAGAGCCTGTTTATCTGCGCTTTATCGGCAAACACTTCCGCATTGCCCTCTTCAGCCGTAAAGGTGATAACAAGTTTAGGGTCGGCCTTATATAAATTCACCAGGTTTTGAATGAGCGCATTTATATCAAAATGTTCAGGGTTTGTATTTTCAATATTGGCAAACTGCGAAAAATCACCCGCAATTTTTGAAAGCTGGTCAATCTGCTCTATCAGGGTAGACGCTAATTTTTTCGAAAGGTCCACGGCATTGGGGGAATTTTCTTCCATAGCCCGCTGTAAGTATTGTATGCTCAGCTTCATTGGCGTTAAAGGGTTTTTTATTTCATGCGCCACCTGCCTTGCCATTTCACGCCATGCGCCCTCCCGTTCGCTTTTGGCAAGGGCTTCGGCGCTTTTACCAAGCTGTTTTACCATCTTATTATATTCTTTTACCAGCATGCCTATTTCATCATTTCTTTTCCATGAAATTGCCTCGTTGGCCGTTCCTATTTTTATTTCTTTCATCTTGCTGCCTATCAGCTCAAGCGACGAAGTAATGCGGCCTGTGAGCGTTACCGAAATAGCCCCGGAGAAAATAAAGATGAGCGCATTTAAAATAATAAGCGTGATAAGAAATCCTGAAATCTCATCTTTCAACTCATCCTGCGAGCTTAATGAAGGAATGTTTAAATAAGCTATCGTTTCGTCATGCTCGCCTTTGATAGGTGTGTATATGCTTTGAAAAGAAAAGCTGCCAATCTGTTCTGTATGCACAAACCTTGTGCTTTGATTATAATGAAGCTCATAGTAGGCTTCGGGGTCTATGCGCTTGCTTAAGATTTGCTGTGTATAAATATAAGGCTGAGACGAAACGCTCATCGTTCCGTCTTTACGATAAAGATTAATATCGGTATTATGAATAGAAGCTATATCGGCTATCTTTTTTTCAAATTCACCGTTATCATTAAAATCTTCTATATCAGAATCAGCATTAACAATTGTAAACTTTAGTGCCTGCTGAATTTCGTTTGATATAATCTGAGACGTATTATACAATTCAGTGGTGGTATTTCTTTTAAACCTTAAAATAAAAAACGATATAGTGCCCGTGCCGATAATAAGGAATGATATAAAACTTACACCGATAATAGTGGTTTGAATCTGCGTTCGTATATTAAAACGGAACAAATTTCTGAAGCTGAATTTAGCGCCGCGGTTTTGTATTAAATACCGGCTGTTATGCACCAAAAAAGAAAGCAGTATGAATATGATAAACAGGTAAGAGAAAAGGGTGATGAAATTAAAGAACGCATCATTCTTGCGGGCAATTACAAGCAGCTTGTTGTTACCGGCATTATACCAAAGCTGGTTATATCCAAGCGAATCTTTAAAAGCGTATCCCGTTTTAGGGATCTGGCCAGCAGTAACAGAATCCGAAAAATTAAAACCGGTGAAAGGGCTTACCAGTTTACGGTTATCATACACGCCAAGCACATAATCGGTGCTTCCCGCTAATATATTATTCGTTCGCCTGAACAATTCAGGCACCAGGCTGGTGCTTTCAAATAGTTTCGGTTGTATTAAAACAAACAAAGAGCCGAGAAAAACAGAATCACTGCTTACCTTTTTCTGAAAAATATAATTATAGTTATTCTGATTATTCCTGTAAACGTAAAGGCCTTCATAAGACGTAGGCCTGGCGCGGTTTTCCAACACCGAATTTATTACAGTATAGCTTGCAGAATCATTGTTGAATAAAGGATGATTGCTGGAATCGAATGTATAAATTTTTGTATTGTATTTGGCAAGATAGGCTGAAAGGTTTTTATTAATAAGGCTGTCTTTTATATACTGGTTATCGCTTTCGTTTTTAAACCTGTAAAAATTATTCTTCAGAAATTCATCGGAAAAGCTGTTCAGTGTTATGCGTACAAGAAAGGCGCCGGAAGAATCTGTTTGCTCCTGCAGGTTCCTGGCTACAAGTAAGCGCTTCTCTTTCTCTGTAGCCTTATTCTGATAAACAATAACAGAAGAAGCCAGCGCCGTTAATATAAGCGCCCATATAATGAAATAGGGAGAGCTTGCCAGCGAAGTAAAGGAAGGATTATCGTTGTAACGAATGAAAACTACAAGCACCAGCATAAAACCGGTAACGGTTAAGAGCATCTTTGCATCTATTGTAAAAACAGGCAATGAGATAAGCAGGAAGCTTACCGAAAGCATGATAATAAATTGCCAGAATAAGAGCAATTTGGTTTGTGATGCAAGCTGCACCAGCATTCCGGTAAAATACAGCCATATGTATAGTAATATACAAATAACAACAAAGCCGGTAAATGAAAAAAAGCTGAGCGAGAAAAAATCGGCTGCATTAAAACTTATGGTTGAATGTTCAACAAGGCCCGAGATTATTTCCGCAACATAAAAGCTCATTAAAGGTATAAGCAGGAAAGATGAATATGTGAGGGCTGTATAGGCAAAAGGCATTTTTTGCAAAGCCGCCCTGGCATTCGTTTTTATCCGCTTTCTGAAGAAGATAATAACCCATAATGCCAGCAATGCATTTACCAGTAAATCGCCCAGCGATTTGTTTATAAACCCACCGTGGTAAATGGCTGGGTTAAACAAGGGCATAGCCCTGTAATTAAACGGCACGGGCAGAAAAAATATAAAAACCCTCAGCAGCAGGAAACACGCTACTAAAAAAATAAGTGCGCTTCTGAAATTATTTTTTAATGCAATTTCATTAGCAATATTATTTACAAATACAAACAATAAAAGCATGGCGGCAATGCGCAGCAGGATGGATAACCCGGTGGGTGAATCGTTATAAGCCTGATTAATTTCTTTTATACTGAACAGCGCTTTGCCAGCCTTGTTTACAACCGGGGACCCCTTGCCAACAGGCGCTATTTCGTAAGACTTATCAATATTTTCATTAATGGCAAAATGTGAGCGCAGGTAGTCATTCTCCATAAAATATTCCCAGCGCACCGGTATCATCATTATAAAAAGATAATTGGCTTTATTTCTTGTGAATGATGTTTTCGCCAATTCAAAAAACCCGTTTGGATAATTAACAAGATAGCTGCCATAAGGACGTGGCAGATCATTTTCTGCAGGCGACATTTTGTTGGTATTCCAAAAAATCTGAACCGGGTTTCCCAGGTCGTTAAGCTGGTAGGCAAATATGCCCTGGGCATCGCTTATAAGCTGTTCTTTTACTGATGAAAGCTTGTCGGTTATTATTGCATCAACAATGGCGCTATCGTTCAAAATATTTTCAAATGAATTTTCACGGCCCTGTATATATTCCGCTAAAATGCCGGCAACTTTTTCTGAAGACGAACTATAAGAAAAATAGTTGGTAAAAATGAATGAAAGCGTATAAATCCAGGCAGCTACAAAAAATAGCCAGGCATTCTTATTAACGGCATGTTTAATGATTTTTATCAAGCAACAGGATTTTCTTTTTTCACAATATTCCAGATAGCGTCCATCTCTTCAAGGCTCATATCATATAAATTTTTGCCTTCCGCTTTTGCAGCAGCCTCCATTTTGGTAAACCGGTTAATAAATTTTTTATTGGTTTTTTCCAATGCATTTTCAGCATCTGTATTCAAAAACCGTGCATAATTAACCAGGCTAAAAAGCACATCACCCAGCTCCTCTTCCACTTCTGCAGGATTGTTATTATTTACGGCCTGCTGCAGTTCCTGCATTTCTTCTTCCACTTTTAGCCAAACATCTTCTTTATGCTTCCATTCAAAACCCACCTGCCTGGCTTTTTCCTGTATGCGGGCTGCTTTTACAACTGCCGGCAGCGAACCAGGCACACCGCTTAACACAGATGTTTTCCCTTCCTTCAGTTTAATTTTTTCCCAGTTCTTTTTTACATCTTCATCATCATTCACTTTTACATCGCCATAAATATGCGGGTGCCGCACAATCAGCTTATTGCAAATTGTTTCCAGCACATCATTCAGCGTAAACTGGTTTTGCTCTTTTGCAATGCGTGCATAAAACAGCACATGCAATAATATATCGCCCAGTTCTTCTTTAATACCATTCCAGTTTTCTTCTGTAATCGCATCGGCCAGTTCATACGTTTCTTCAATCGTCATTTGCCTTAGTGTTTGAATGGTCTGCTTTTTATCCCAGGGGCATTTTTCACGCAGGTCATCCATTATGTTTACCAGTCTTTCAAAATTTTCTTTGTATTCCATTTTAAATATTTATCAGAAGTCATAATCGAATTAATTCAGCAAAGAAGTTGCCTGCGTTAATAAAAAATATCATCATCTACGGTCAAACGCTTCAGGTGGTTATATACATGAACTACTCTCCAGGAAAGCTTCCGGCCATTATTATTATTATTTATATCAACTTAATAACTCAACCCTGCTGTTAAGCATTGTTTCCATCCTCCTTTAAAGCCAGGGTGCTTAATTTTCACTAAAAATACACAAGGCATTTTAAGCAGCAATATATACCTTGCCGCACATTTTTTCGTTAATGATGAATCAAAGTATAATTATGAAGAAAAGCGTGCTGCTGTTAACTTTTATTTTGGTTTTCCATTTTGCAAATGCCCAGTTTTATTATAATGATGTGGTTGATTTAAAAGCATCGAATAAAACGTACGCCAATCTTGTAAAGAATAATGTGCAGGAAATTACCGCAACCAGCATGGAAAGCGATAATACGCCGGCAGCGGGATTTGCCTATTCCAAAATACTGAAGGATAATGGTGCTGTTGCCATAACGCATACAGTGCTTGAAACCGGTGGCGTTTCTGATGATTATGACAATTATACAAACGGGCTTATTTCAAAATCGCAGGATGTTGCAGACAGTGTTTCCACAATAGTGGAATATACTTATGACAATGAAGGAAAAATATTAACCGTTAAAACGCAAACCGACGACACAACCATGGATACGCATAGCACAGAGTTGCATCAATGGTTTTACTCTGGTTCTGTTCCGGACTCTATGTTACGCATAAAAAATGGCGGTGATACAACTGTTATTCAGTTTAAAAAAGATGGAAATCAAAATATAGCTGAAGAATTATGGCTTAAGAGAGGACGGTTAATTGAACATTACTTTTATTATTACAACGATAAAAATTTGCTTACCGATATTGTTCGCTTTAATACAAAAGCGCAGCAAATGCTGCCGGATTATATGTTTGAATATAATGAGGATGCAACCATTTCGCAGCTAACACAAATTCCGCAAGGCTCATCAGATTATGTTATATGGCAATATATATATGATGAACGCGGGCTTAAAACAAAAGATGTTTTGTTTGATAAGCATAAACAATTACTGGGTACTATTAATTATACATATCGCTAAGCTGTTTAATAAATCTTCAATCACTAAGAGGCTGTCTAAAAATAGAATTTTCAACCACCATTAAGCACGTTTTTAAATGTCAGGAGGTTTGAATTAAACATAACAAGACTGTCGCCATACCCGGTCCGATCGGTAGCTGCACTGTCTATATTTTTTAATATTATACAAAGAATAAGAAATCTTTTTTAAACAGGTTCTAAGGCTTCACTGCCAAATATTGCTCCACATCCGGATACGGAAGTGTAACTATAGTTGCACCAACATAATACGGCGCAATTTCATAAGCATTATAATATAATTGTAAACCACTATCGGTAAAAAAGATATTTTCCGGCAATACAAATTTGTTATCATCAAATGTATAGATAGTGGAATTTACAGGCGTTCCTGCAGGTATTTTAAGCTGCTCCCTGAATTTCCTTTCGGCCTCAGCCGTTAACCCCGGTATATTTTTAATCACATCTTCCTGTGCGAGTTTCTTCCCGGTTTCAGCATTAAACAACAATGAGTAAGTGTTAGAATTTGGATGCGCGCCGCCGGTAAATGTAAAAGCCTCCAACTTTATATTTATAAGGCTATCAGTTTGTTTTACCACGCTGCCATTTAACTTTCCTTCCCAACTTATTGCCGGGCCGTCCGGAAATTGCGTTTTTACTTTCTTATATGCATCAACAAAACCGGCAACCAATGAATCGTAACCTGTATATGATCTGCCTTCTTCACCTAATGTTTTTTGAGCAACAATAAAAACATAATCATTAATTCTTTTGGCAGCAATCGTATCACCTTCGGTAATGGGAATATTTATTGCGGCCTTTGTGCAGGAATCGCAACCCGGCGTTAATTCGGCCTTAAAGCTTTTGCCGGTAAAAGTTAGTATTGAAGATTCATTTTCCTGTGCGTTGTTTACGGGCGAATTGCAGGCAAATAATACAAAAGGCAAAACAATAGTTGCGATATATGATGATGTTTTCATTGATGCTTTTGAGACTTGAGAAAGTTTTATTAGAAATTACCTTTGCGCAGCGCAAATTACAATTCCCTCCCGTAAAATGACCACCCGTAAAAATTCTGTGAAAAAGAAATAAAAAAAGTTAATTAAACGTTTGTTTAAATTAAACAAGCGTTTAATTTTGCGTTTTAAATTTTATGAATCATGAATCCGCCTATGTACGCAGCGGGGTTTTCATGAAACGATTGAAAAAACTTATACGAATGAAAGACAAACGGCAACTGATTATGGAAGCAACCCTTTTTCTCTTTGCAGAAAAAGGATATGAAGGCACTTCTATAAGAGATATTGCAGAGAAAGCGAACGTGAATGTTGCCATGGTAAATTATTATTTTGGAAGCAAGGAGAAACTGTTTGAAGAGATTGTAAAACTCAAGTCTTCCACCACCCGCCTGCAGCTTGATGAAATAGCCAGCAATAAATCACTCACCTCTATTGAAAAAGTGGAAATGGTTATTGATTCATTTATTGAAAGGCTGTTTACACACAGGGTATTTCACCGCCTTATTCACCAGGAACTCATTTTAAACCAGCGCGAAGCATTACAATGTTCTATTGTTAATAATCTTTTGCCCAATGCTTCCATCATAAAACAGGTTATAGAAACAGGTATTAAAAAAGGTGAATTTAAAAAAGTTGATGTGGAAACAACCATCGCCACATTAATAGGAACCATCAACCAGATTTTACTTTCAAAAAAAATGTGCAACAGGCTCATGGGTAAACCCGACGATTACGTGCCTTATGAAGATGCGAAATTTAAAAAACGTGTATCGGTGCATTTAAAGCAACTGATGCATGCCCATCTTTCAAATAAATAAAAAAACCAGGAATTTATGGAGCAGGAACAACAGCAACCGAAAAAGAAATCACCAGTCCGCTACGTAATTATAGCAATCATTGCAATAGCAGCAGGCATATTTGGATGGACAAAAATATCGTATGCCATTACGCATGAAAGCACCGATGACGCACAGGTGGAAACACAAATTTCTCCTGTGTTGCCAAGGGTTAGCGGCTATGTGAAAATGATCGCTGTAAAAGATTACGATTCAGTTAAGGCAGGCCAGTTACTAATTGAAATAGATGATGCCGACCTTCAAACGCAACTATTGCAGATGAAGGCGGATTATGAAGCAGCACAGGCGGATATTTTAAATGCGCAGGCTGCTTTAAAGAATGCGCAGATTGGCTTAAGCACCAATCATGGAGATATAAAGCTTTCATCTATTAAAATACAGCAGGCAGAAGAAGATTACGAGCGCAATCAAAAATTGTATGCCGACCAGGCTATTACAAAAAAGCAATTGGATGACAGCCGCTTTAATCTTGAACAGGCAAAACAGCAAACAGCAAACAATAAAAGCGAACTCTCCACTGCTCAAAGCCGCATTGCTATTTTGCAGGCCGGCCTTGAAAAAGCAAAAGCCGGCCTGGCCATAAAAGCCGCCGCCATACAGCAACAGCAGTTGAAAATTTCCTATACCAAAGTATATGCACCGCAATCGGGCAAGCTTGGGAAATTAAATATTGTGTCGGGGCAGTTTGTTCAAGCCGGTTCTCCTTTATTTCAAATTGTAAACGATACCACTTATTGGGTGGTGGCTAACTTTAAAGAAACACAGATAAGAAAATTTTATCCGGGCATGCCGGTAGAAATTGAGCTTGATGCCTATCCTGATTCTACGCTGCATGGCAATGTTGCCAGCTTAAGCGAAGCAACAGGTGCAAGATTCTCTGTATTACCTCCCGATAATGCAAGCGGCAATTTTGTTAAGGTTACACAACGAATCCCCGTTAAGGTAAACATAAACCACGTGAGCGATTACAGCAATATTTTGCGGGCAGGCCTGAGCGCTGATGTTAGCATTAAAGTAAATTAATATCGTGAAGCGTGAATAGTGAAACATGAATGTAATTGCGCGATTGAATGCAGGCATTTCAAAAAGAAATGAAAAACAGTAAACGCATTTAACAACAGGAAAAAGTTTCACGATTGACGTTTAATAATTCACGTTACCGTTCACGGCAAAATAAACCTCATGAAAAAGCTCGCTAAATATATAATTGTAATTACAACTGTATCTGCTGCAGTAATGGAACTGGTAGATACCTCTATTGTGAACGTTGCTATCACCGATATGGCGGGAAGCCTCGGTGTAAGCATTGAAGACATGAGCTGGGTAATTACTTCTTATGCCATTGCCAATGTAATCATCATTCCGCTTACCAGTTTTTTGGCAGAATATTTTGGCAGAAAGAATTACTATCTCGCATCCATGATAATCTTTACGCTGGCTTCTTATATGTGCGGCCAGTCAACAGGATTGGTTGAAATAATTATCTGGCGTTTTATACAGGGTGTTGGCGGCGGTGCATTGCTTTCCACTTCGCAGGCAATATTATTTGATGCATTCTCAGAAGAAGAAAGGCCTGTTGCATCGGGTTTATTCGGCATGGGTATGGTGCTCGGGCCAACATTTGGCCCAACTATCGGCGGAATCATCATAGAACATTTTAGCTGGCCTTTAATATTTATGATCAATGTTCCCATCGGTATTATTGCCATACTCCTTGCCTACACATTCATTGATAAGAAGGATAAGGAAGGCGAGCACAAAAAAGGGATGTATATAGATTATAAAGGCATCCTTTTTCTCGCCGCAGGAATAGGGTGTTTGCAATATGTGCTGGAAAGAGGAGAAACAGAAGATTGGTTCAGCAGCAATTCTATCCGCATTTGTGCCGCTTTAGCATTTGCCGGCTTAACCAGTTTTATTATACGCGAATTAAGAATTGAAAAGCCCGCAGTAAATCTAAGAGTGTTAAACAACCGCAATCTAATTTTTACTACCATCTTTACTTTTATTGTAGGCTTTGGGTTGTACACTTCCGTATTTGTTTATCCCGTGCTTGCACAGCGTGTAATGGGTTTTACGGCTTATGAAACAGGCCTTGCGCTGTTAGCGCCATCTTTAATCTCAGTGATATTAATGCCTGTTATAGGTAAATTAATGAGTAAAGGCGTATCATCCGTTCCGTTTGTGATAACAGGGTTTATATTATTTTCGGCCTTCACATTTATGACTGCCAAAATAAGCCCTGACGCCGGCCGCTGGGATTTCTTTTTTCCATTTGTTATTCGCTCAGCCGGTCTTTCCATGGTAATGCTGCCGCTTATAAACCAGGCTGTGGTTGGCTTACAGCCAAAAGATTACTCTGCAGGTATTGCATTGAATAATATGGTGCGGCAATTGGGTGGTGCATTTGGCATTGCCATTGCCAACAATTATGTGGCACACCATTATGCATTGCACCGCACAAGTTTGGTAGGCAATCTCACACCAGGCTCGCCTGAATACACACAACGTATTATGGCTATTACCCAGGGACTATCAGCACACATGAATATTGACAGTTCATCTGCAGCGCATGGCGCCCTGGCAATTTTAAATAACCAGGTTGACCGGCAGGCCTATTATTTAGCCTACCTGGACACATTCAATCTTATTGCCATATTCTTTGCCCTGGCATTGCCGCTGGTGGTGTTTTTAAGAACAAAGAAAAAAACAGTTAATAATGGAGGTACTTCAAAAGCAATGCTTGAAGCACATTAAAGAATTTTGTTTATGCATCTGACACATGATTAAAGCACAAAAAAATTAAGCAGCAATAAAAAAGGCACGGCATGCACAAAGTGCCGGCCTTTATAAAATTTAAACTGAAAAAAATATACGAATGAAACGCCGGTATAAAATTCTTTTTACAAGTGGAATGTATATTAAGGCGTTCCATAAGACCATTGAAACAACAAAAAATATACAAATGAAAAAGCATTTAATAACATTCACATTGTTGTATGCTTCGGTAATAGCCAATGCACAAACACCCGTAAACAGTGAATTGAAAAGTATTATCAACCAGTCATTCACTTATTATCCAAAAGTGCAGGAAGCGCAAAACCAAATTAATATTGCACAAAAGCGCATTGATGCGGCTAAAACAAACCTGCCAACAGTTGACCTGAACGGCAGTTATGAGTATGTGCAGCCAAAAATTACTTTACCACTTGAAGTGAATGGGGAAAAACAAAATTTCCAGTTTGCGCCTGTGCATAATTTCAATGCAAATGTGGGCGCACAATATATGCTGCTTGATTTTGGAAGACTGAAAGCCAATGTTGATAAATCGAAAACCGATCTTAAATATGCTACAGATAATGTAAGCAATGTACAAACACAACTGGCAAGCCAGGTAGCCGCTATTTATTACAACATTATTTATTTCAGGAAGGCTATTGCTGTTGAAGACAGTGTTTTAAATTACCTGAACGCCAATAAAACCATCGCAGAAAACAAATTAAAAAATGGCGATGCCATTAAGCTTGATGTATTAAACCTTCAGTCGCAGGTGGATAATGAAATTAATTTAAGAGAAGACCTTTTAAACAACCTGCAAAAGCAAATTACATTGCTGCAATACACAACGGGCAATACCAATATCGCCAACAATGATTTCGATTTTAGTTTACCCGTTCAAGCACCGCAGGATGCTTTTACAACAGCATCCACATCAGCGCCTGATTTTTTGCTGGCACAGGATAAAATTGAACAGGCCAAAGCTGATTTGAAAGTAGTGAGGCAAACAGATAAACCGAGTATTACATTAAATGGTTCAGCAGGCGTAAAGAATGGTTATGTGCCTAATGTAAATGAAGCCCGTTTTAATTATGCCGGTGGTGTAAGTTTAAAAGTGCCGTTGTTTGATGCCAAAACGAAAAAACAAATTGCTGTTGCAGAAGCGCAGGTAAAACAAAACCAGTTGGCCCAGGAAAGCCTGAACAATGAATATCAGCAAAACATTCAGCAGGCGTTGACGGATATTCAAACCAATGCAGAAAAATTAAAGAATATGAAAAGCCAGATTGAAAATGCTGAAGCCGCTGTGCAGATTGCATCCAGCCGTTATTTGAATGGTATTGGTTTGAACACAGACATTACAGATGCTGCCGTGAATTTGCAACGCGCTTTATTAACCGAGCTGCGTTATGAATATCAACTGGCTTTGGCAAAAGTGGAATATGCAAGGGTTACAGGATATAAGTATTGGTAGTAAGTTGAAAGAAAAATGTAAAGATGTTAAGGAGGTTCCTGTTAAAGAGAACCTCCTTTTTTGTATGATGTTTTCCGCAAACATGAACAATATGTATGCATTGAATTTTAAGAATCCCATATTTTGAACTGCTGCATTTATAAACGGCAATAAATACTTTAAATAATCATAAGCATGCTATGGCAAAAAATGGTCATAGGCATTCGTTATTTCGAAGAGGATTTCAAAATCATCTTGTTTACCTGGGTCATCCATGCAACTGAGAGGTCGCCTGCGTTCATGTGCGCACAAAAAATGTCCGCTATCGTACATTGCATATAGCGGCTCTCGCTTAAACATTTCAAAAACAATCACTTAGGCATTGGCATTGACATTGTGATTTTTTGCCGGACAAGTGTGCTTAAATGATAAATTCATGTAAATCCATTAATCATATAAATCCAGGTTCAAACAATGCTTCGTAATTATTTTAAAACTGCATTCAGAAGTTTAATCCGTAACAGGAATTACATTATTATCAACATTGCCGGCCTGGCTGTTGGCATTGCTGTTTGTATGATGATCTTTATGATCATTCAATATCAAACAAGTTTCGATGAGTTTCACTCAAAGAAAGATCGCATCTATCGTGTATTAACGGAAGCGCATCATGCAGATGCGGCAACTGTTTCCTACACGAAAAACGTTCCGTTCCCAATGCCTGAAGGATTGAAAGCGACGTTCCCCCAAATAGAGCAAGTTGCCCCGGTTTATGCAAGCCACAACGATGAGCTGCAGCCGCTTGATGACAATGGAACACCTGTAAAAAATTTTAAGGAGCAGAGCGGTGTGTTTTATACAGCGCCATCATTCTTTAAAATGTTTGATTTCCCGTTGCTCGCAGGTTCGTATGAATCATTAAAAGACCCGAACAATGTATTGCTTACAAAAGAAATTGCAGAAACATATTTCGGCGATTGGAAAACCGCAATTGGCAAAACCATTAAATTAACCGGAACATACAGCATCGGTGCAGGATTATTTCAGTCTCCGCCGGTGGCCCTGAAAGTTTCGGGCATACTTGCAACCATACCAGCCAATACAGACTTTCAGCTTAAGCTGGTTATTGCCTGGGGAACCGATTTTACAGGTGATAAACAATATGGATTTGCACAGCCTGACTGGAATGGAACATCGGCTGATTTTGGTTGTTATGTTTTATTGCCGCCGCATATTTCTGTTGACAATTTTAATCAGCAATTGCGGGCATATTCAAGAAAGGTATTACCGCAGGATAATAAGAATAGCAATATCATACAACCATTAAGTGCGATACACTATGATGCACAAGCAGGCAATTACAGTAACCAAACAATCAGTCATGAACTGCTGAATGTATTGTGGCTGATTGCAGCATTTATTCTTTTAATAGCCTGCGTAAATTTCATCAACCTCTCCACTGCACAGGCCATTAACCGTGCAAAAGAAGTTGGTGTAAGAAAAGTACTGGGCAGTAATAAATCGCAACTGCAGGTTCAGTTTATTGTTGAAACATTCCTCATAGTTACAAGTGCTGTAATACTGGCAGCGGTTATTACAGTACTCGCATTGCCATATCTGAATCAATTGTTAGAACTTTCGCTTTCATTCAACATATTCAGCAATCCTGCAATTATTTTATTTCTTTTAATTGTAACAATTGCTGTAACCGCACTTGCCGGTTTTTATCCTTCCATTGTGTTATCACGTTTCAATCCGGTTAATGCTTTAAAGAGTAAACTCACAGCAAATACTGTTAAAGGCATTTCATTAAGAAGAGGATTGGTAGTGTTTCAATTCATCATTGCACAGGCGCTCATTATCGGCACACTCATTATTGTAAAGCAGATGGATTATTTTATGAATCAGCCGTTAGGTTTCGATAAAGATGCAATTGTGAATGTTCCTTTCCGTCCTGATAGTACCGGCAGCAAGCTTACGGATTATTTGAGGCAACAGCTATTGCAGGAAAACGGCGTGCAGGCAGTAAGCTTTAGTTCCAACACACCTGTTGAAGATGATAATAATAAGTTTACTACACTCAAATTTGATCATGCAGTAAAAGATGAAGATTTTCAGGCTATTACCAAATTTGCCGATAACGAATATGTACCCGTTTATAAACTGCAACTGGCAGCCGGGAGAAATTTGCAACCTTCCGATATGACAAGAGAATTTTTGGTGAATGAATCATTCGTAAAAAGCCTGGGAATTAAAAACCCGGAAGATATATTAAACAAAGAAGTAAGTATATGGGGTGATGTGATAAAATGCCCGGTTGTTGGCGTTGTGAAAGATTTTAATGACAGGTCTTTACGCCAGAGTGTTGCTCCATTGCTTATTACCACAAACAGTACAATGTACCGGCAGGCTTCAATAAAATTGACCGCTGCAAACATTTCTTCAACCATGCAATCCATTAAAAAAATATGGCAGCAAACATTCCCTGATTATGTTTATGAATATAAGTTCCTGGACGATAAGATTGCAGGTTTTTACAAACAGGAAAACCAGTTGTCGCAGTTGTATAAAATTTTTGCTGCCATCGCTATATTCCTTAGCTGTCTTGGATTGTATGGCTTAGCTTCTTTTATGGCAGCCCAAAGAATTAAAGAAGTTGGTATCCGCAAAGTGCTGGGTGCAACTTCAACAAACATTGTTTATCTCTTCTCAAAAGAATTCATCATACTTATTGTGATTGCCTTTGCCATTGCCACACCGGTTGCCTGGTATTATATGCATCAATGGTTGCAGGATTATGCATATCGCATTGATGTAAGCTGGGTAATATTTTTTGCAAGCGGAATGGCTGCAATAATCATTGCTTTGGCAACAATAAGTTTCCAGGCAATAAAAGCTGCATTGGCAAACCCTGTAAAGAGTTTGAGAACGGAATAACATTAGCCAACAAGCTAATGACTGATAACTATTAGCGCAAACAAAAACAATATTTAAAAATTAGTTTCATCCTTTATAAACATCCCGGGGCTTGCCATCGGCATGGCTATCGCAATGCTGATTGATTCATGGATTTTGGATGGAATTCTTTTTTGATAACGTACAACAGCAACTATAACACCATTGCCAGGTTGCAAAGAGATTACGAATGGCGGGCATACCTAGCCAGCTACAATAATCATTTTCCCATTCGGCTGACGGGCGAGCTTGGATTGAATTATGATAATTTATTCAAGTATGTGTCTCTTGCCACGGAAACCAGTAAATACATTCTTGACTTTAATGGCAATAAGTTCTCACAGCAGGGAATGCATGTTGAAAAGATTTCACAAACATCTTCATGCTAAAAATGACAGCAGAAACGAGTGGTAATTTTTTGAATCCTAATTCTATTTTACTGAGTAAACCCGCCGCAGAAGTTCTTTTGGTAAAACCGATGTTGTAGGCGCTAAATTATGTTTCATCAAGATTTATGCTGCACAAAGAATCGCTCACAATTGTTTTCCATATATAATCAAAGAGCTTTTTATATATCTCCTTTTAAGATGAATAAATTTTTGTCGTTCTTCATCCTTAAGAAAATTATCCAAATCATCTTCGGAATTGAAACTACCAAAATGTATTTCGTAAGGCTTCTCCATATTGCAAGCTATGTAAGATGCATCATCTGGCCGCACACGCAGCAAAAGGCGCCCGTTGTGTTTTGAGATAAGCGGGATAGCGATAGCCTCAAATTGGCTGAAAACATCTTCCTGCCCATTCCTGATGTAAATGAGCTGTGTAAAAAATATCATGATACTTTGACTATGTTTTAATTGCTATCGACGCCACTCACTAAATACCAACGATGCTTTCCTGGAATGGCAGGAGTAACAAGTTGTTGATGCAGCATTCATCACTGTTCGTTCTGTTTTACTATCACCACGAAATTCTTCAAAACCCCATCCGCCTGTTGATGCATAACGATCGGTATTTCGCACCATTACGTCCAATTGCCTTCTTCTTCCTTCCAGTAATAATTTAGTAGTGTCAATTGCTTCGAGGACGTCAAAAACAATAACAGATCCGTCGGCAAAATTGGCTGTCTTATACCCCTCCATCGCCAATTTATTTGCATAGATATGATGAAAACCACCAAAATGGTCAAAGGCTGCATTTCCCGGCTCAACAACTGCTGTTTTTACATGCGCCCATTCACGATAGCCTTCAGGATATGGCACTGCATTGTCCTGCGATGTAAAATAATTGAGGGAAATAAAGGAACAACAAACAAAACAAATCGTGATAAGTGCAAACTTTTTTCTGTGCTTTACCATAAGTCTTTTTTAAGAGAGTTATTTATTTAAAACATGGATGAATGCTTAATCAGTAAGATTTCATTCAATAATTATTGACAACAAACTTAAAAGCCCGAGATATCACTGTATTGTACAAATCGGAAGTATGAACTTTTTTAATTTAAATAAAGTTTGTTCTTGTACTGATATGGAGGCATGGCAATGCAATAAGATTGCACTTATTTTTGTATGCGAAAACATCTTCGTCCATAATTTTTTATGAGTACGTCCATTCAAAAGTTTAATGTTCTGCCGGCAATCCGGGAATATGTGAAAGGTATTTTCCTGGTTGAAAATGAAGACAACATTTTTGGAAATGGCATGAACAGCATTGAACCAAATGGAACCGTTAAACTCACTTTGCCTTTAGAAAACTCAGTTTCCGGGCAGTATGGGCTTGAAAGATTCCTTGCCAGGGAAGGACAACTTACTTATGTGGGCATGTTTGAACGTCCATTTCAAATTGCCGGTCTGGAAAAAAAATTCACCCGGCTACTGGTCATTGAACTAAGCCCTTTAGGCGCATATCGTTTACTAAAAGCAGATCAGCAGGAACATGTGAATAGTTTTTGTGTTTTGAAAGATTGCAACGGAAAATTCATACGAGAGCTGGAAGAGGTTCTCATAAATGAACCTAATGTAGATCGCAAAATTTTTCATTTGCAGCATTATTTTCAAAAAGTATTTTTTGCTTCCAAAGATGATGTGATTTTTGACTATTGTGTGAAACAAATACAAGGTAAGTTTGGGAATATCACCATTAAAGAGTTGGAAAAAAACACCGGGTACAGCAGCAGGTGGCTCAATATGAAATTCAAACAACAACTTGGTTTCAGCCCGAAATTATACGCTTCAATTGTACGTTTCAAAACTTTACTTGCACATATCAGCATTGAGAAGGATCGGATAATGGATGATAAAATTTATTTGGATTACTACTACGACCAGGCACATTTTATCAGGGAATTTAAACGCTATTCTGGCATGACACCCACAGAATTTTTTATGCCGGCTTAAGGTTAGTTTGTTTCATGAACGACTCATGGGTTTCACCTCAATCAATTTAAATTAGTTACGCAAACAAATTAACAGCATAGAGATATATGTTATTGTATAAATCAGAAGTATTGCCTGCATCTTGTAATTGTATCTTTGACTGTCTCCTGTTGCTAATGAAGACAGGATAGGGTTGAAAGGATAAAAAATCAATCTCGATAATATAGCATATTGTATGAACAGAATTTTGGTCACCGGGGGCACAGGACACCTGGGAAATTTAATAGTACAGTCATTAAACAAAAAAGAATATCCAGTAAGGATTTTAACCACAAAGCACGTTCATCAAACAGAAAATTCTGTTGAATACCTGCAAGGTGACCTGGCAGGGAATAGCAATCTTGAGACAGCAGTAAAAAATGTTGACACGATAATTCATTGCGCAAGCAACCCCAGGGATTTTGACAATGTGGATATACGCGGCACTAAAAATCTTTTAAATACACTCGAAAGGAAGAATATCAAACACTTTCTTTACATCTCCATTGTTGGCATGGACCGTAGCGATTATTCTTATTATGTTGCGAAATCAAAAGTTGAACAATTAATAGCGGGTTCGCACCTTCCTTATACTATTTTAAGAGCCACACAATTTCATAGCTTTATCATCAATCTTATACAACAAATTTTGCACGAAAATGCTGCTGAAAAATCAATGATTAATCTACCTGATGGCATGTATTTCCAACCAATTGATACGCTCGAAGTAGCTGAATTAGCAGCAACGCTGGCACTCAATCATCCGAAAGGATTGTACCCGGACGTTGGAGGACCCGAAGTGCGTTCTTTTAGCAGTTTAGCAGATAGTTTTTTTCAAAGAATGGGTGATAACCGCGAATTGAAATTTATACCCACAGATAATGTACGCCATAATTTATTCCGCTCACGCATCAATCTTTGTCCCAACAGCTTTGGAAAAATTACCTGGGAAGACTTTTTACAACACAACTACGAATAAATTTTAGCATTCGGAAACCTTTCTTCCAAAATGAAGAGACTCAATAAACAAACCTTGATTCAAATAAAAACGATGAGCATCATGTCTTGAAAAACCTGAGTCAAGCGCGATGTGATCACAGTTTTGTTCTTTGGCGTATTTCTTAATCCAAATAAACAGTTTTGAAGCATAACCTTTTCTTCGATGATTTGAAAGGGTTGCCAGATCATCTACCCTCAATGCTTTTCCAGAAAATGTGAAATGCAAAATCCTGAACCCAAGCATTGCATAAGCTACATTGTCGTTACCTATATAAATTACCTGGTATCCTTCGTCGAATGCGTCTTGTAAAAGTTCCCGAAGTTCTGTTTCGTTTCGATGAGGCCTCAGTTCAAGCAATGCCGGGAGAATTTTATATATGTCGCTTTTTGTTGCTAATTTAATTTGTTCTTTCATTGGTTTTTTAATGGCTTTATGTTCATTGTTCACGTTGTACCTGGTATGTTATCTTCAAATTTTCTAATCGGCTATAAGGCGCTGCTTTTTCACTGTAAACATAATCAGGCAGCCAAATGCCTGGTATTGGAATGAATCAAAGCCAGCCCTTTTTGTAACAAATTCCAAATAGGATATCTCAAATATTTTTTGGTGAGGTTTTGACTTTGCGTTTTTTAATATGCCTTTGTCGCCTCTTACCAATGTGGTTACAATCATCAATGCCCCGGGCTTCAATACCTTGTTTACTTCAGCCAGGATGCCTTCTGTATTGTTGAAGATATGCAGGCTTCCAAGGAACAGGCAGCCATCAAAAAAATTTGCAGCAAATGGCAACTCCATTGCATCACATCTTGCCAATTGTATATTTTTTCTTTTCTCTTTCTTTATATATTTTTTCCCCTTGTTCAGCATTTCAAATGAAATGTCAACTCCATATATTTTCCGCGAGTCACCGGCAACATGCCTGCCATAAGTTGCAGTTCCTGTTGCAACATCAAGAATGTAACCCTGTGTCAGAGACATTTTCTCAACCACATTTTTTACAATTACTTTTAAAGAAGGTGCTTTACTTCCCCCAATAAGTTTCATCATGAGATTGTACCAAAACGGGCTTTCATAAATAGGCGCCAAAAGTTTACCAAAGCCACGTAAAAAAGGATTGTCATTGTTGCCCGCGTAATCAAAAAGAAAATCTGGTATATCATCTTTAATGGGAAATTTGCGAAGGCATTTTACGCAGACCAGCGCATTACCATCACTATGTAACAGCAATGGTTTTTTACAATATGGGCAACAAAAATTATGATCAGCATTCACGTTAATTACTTTAACGCAAACTTATTTTAGTTCAAGCAGCTCAAATTGTACAAACCGGAAGCGATCAAACAATGAATAATTATCCTGTTATTAAACCAGGTATAATTATATAAAATAAACGCAGGCTTGTTTCAACATTGTGCGAAAGGTCAACATTGCATACATTCGTTGCCTACAGCTTTATAATATGAACAATATCCGGGTATCAACAGCACAATTTGAGAACAGGAGTAATGATAAAGCATATAACCTTTCCGTTATTGAATCGCTTACACAAAAAGCAGCAGCGGAAGGTTCACAGGTTATAAGTTTTCATGAATGTTGCATTAGCGGTTATACTTTTGCCAGCCATCTTTCAAAAGAGGAAATGCTTCATGTGGCAGAGTTTATTCCAGCCGGCGAAAGCATTTTAAAGCTTACAGAAATAGCAAGAAATAATGACATTTTTATTTTAGCCGGATTGTTTGAGAAAGATGAGCATGAAAATTTATTCAACACCTATGTTTGTGTAGATAAGAATGGTTTGGTGGCCAAATTCAGGAAACTGCACCCGTTTATAAATCCATATTTAAAAGCGGGCGACAGCTACTGCGTTTTTGAAATTAACGGGTGGAGATGCGGCATATTAATTTGCTATGATAATAATATTATTGAAAATGTTCGTGCTACAAAACTTTTGGGAGCAGACCTTATTTTCATGCCGCATGTAACCATGTGCACGCCATCAACGCGGCCGGGGGCAGGTTTTGTTGATCCTGAGCTTTGGAAAAACCGGGACAATGATCCTACATCATTACGATTGGAATTTGATGGAATGAAAGGCAGGGCCTGGCTTATGAAGTGGCTGCCCGCACGGGCTTACGATAATGCAGTATATGCCATATTTTCAAATCCCATTGGAATGGATGACGGCCAGCTAAAAAATGGCTGCTCCATGATTATTGATCCTTTTGGCGACGTGATTGCAGAATGCCGTTCATTTGAAGACAGTTTTGTAACCGCCACCATTTCTGCTGAAAAACTCACCCGTGCCGGCGGCTACAGGTATATAAAAGCAAGAAGGCCTGAACTGTATAAAGATATCATTGGCAAAGATCATAACCCGGAGCAAAAAGTGGTTTGGCTTAACGCTGATCTACAATAATACGCAATAACAGGCGAGGGAAAATTTCACCCTTAATTATGCAGGCAAATAAATATCAAATCTTGCGCCTTTATTTGGTTTGCCTGTGGCGGTAATAACACCCTCATGGTTTTCCACTATTTTTTTTACAAGTGCCAGGCCAATGCCTGTGCCTGAATAATCCTGCCTGCCATGCAGCCGTTGAAAAATAGCGAAAATTTGTTCAGCATATTCTTCTTCAAAGCCAATACCGTTATCTTTAAAAACAATGTGATGATATTTCTTTTGCGAATCAAGCTGTAAATGCTGCCTTACTTCTGCATCAGTGGCTTTGGAAGAACTAATTTGTATAACAGGATTTTTACTGGAGAACTTTAATGCATTGCTGATGAGGTTTGAAAAAAGTTGAGAGAATAACAGCGGGATTCCTTTAACGGTTGGTAAATTTTTATATTTAATTACTGCATGCTTTTCTTCGATTAATAATTCAAAATCGTGTTTAGCATTTGCGATGATGTTATTTAAATCAACCGCTTCGAATTTTTCCTCCAAATGCGATGTTCGGGAATAATTCAGCACATCCCTGACTAATGTTTGCATGCGCTCGGCAGAAACACTTATTCTTTCAAGATAGCTTTCTATTACCGCTCTATTGCCCACTTTTCCTTTAAGCATATTGCTGAACGTTTGAATTTTCCGCAACGGTTCCTGTAAATCATGGCTGGCTATGCGTGCAAATTGTTCCAGTTCCCTGTTGGTTTTTTCAAGCGCTGCATTTTTTTCAGCCAGTTCTTTATTGGCTTCGATTATTAAAATTTCGTTCTTCCTTTTTTCCGTAATATCCTGCACAAGGCCGATCATAATCTTTTCACCCCGATCGTTTGTACCCAGGCTGCCCGAACCGGCAATATCTTTTATTTTTCCATTGGCAATAATGCGGTAATTCACCGGATACAATACTCCGGTTTTTATTCCCTCTTCCATATTCCTACGCACATGTTTCAAATCGTCCGGATGAATCAGTTTTAAAATATTTTCCAAGACCGGTTCAAATGTTTTTGAATCAACTCCATAAACCGCATACATA
The DNA here is from genome assembly GCA_023391315.1 of Bacteroidota bacterium. GTDB lineage: Bacteria > Bacteroidota > Bacteroidia > Chitinophagales > Chitinophagaceae > Parafilimonas. Next base: position 21,308 of record JAEWBD010000232.1, read on the forward strand.
TTTTTACTCCAGGTAACTTTGTTGGTTACGAGGTTCCAGGTATAATTTCCCATCTTGCCAATTACTTCCGCTTTTTCAAATGAAGTATTGAGAGCGGTGAGTTCAGCAGTCCTTTCTTTTACTTCTTTTTCCAGTTTATCGGCATACGTTTTTTGCTCCGTAATGTCCAGGGCAGTTCCGTACATTCTCACCGGCGCATTATTTTCAAACACAAGCTTACCTTCGGTTTTAACCCAGTGTAAAGATTTGTCCTGCCATATAACCCTCACTTCATAAAATAAATTACCTGTTATAAAAGCTTCTTCATGCGCTTTTATTCTTACAGGCAAATCGTCAGGATGAATAGCATCAACAAAACTTTGCCGGGTAAGGTTTTCTGCGTTATCGTATCCAAAAATGTGCGCAAACCTTTCGGAATAAATAAATTCATCTTCTTCAATATTCCAGTCAAAAGTACCCATAGCGCCTGCCTCAATAACCAGGCGTAGCCGCTTTTCACTTTCTTCAATTTGTTTCCGGACCTTCGTATAGTCTGTAATGTCGCGGGCAATTTTTGATGCGCCTATAATTTTTCCTTCACTGTTTTTTATGGGCGAAATAGTAAGAGAGATATCTAACTGGTTGCCATTCTTGGTAAGCCGCTTTGTTTCAAAATGATCCACGATTTCACCACGTTTGATTTTAGCAAGTATCATTGATTCCTCATGAATCCGGTCTGCAGGAATTATTTTTGTAATAGACTGTCCTATCATTTCTTCAGCCGTATAACCAAATAATTTTTGCGCGCTGGGATTCCAGCTGGTAACAATGCCTTTTGTGGTTTTGCTGACAATAGCATCTTCCGAAAATTGCACGATAGCAGCAAGCTTCGCATTGGCGATTTCCGCTCTTTTAAATTCTGTAACATCAATAAGCGTATTAACTGCCCCTGTCACTTTCCGGTTTGCATCGTAAATGGGCTCTGCAAACGGAATAAAAGACCGTCGTGTACCATCAGGCCGTTCTACAATGAAATGGGTGTCGGCAATCACCTTTCTTTTTTCTTTTAAGCAAACAGCCATCGGGCATTTATCAAGCGGCACCTCAGTAACGCCATCGGCTTCAAATATTTTCCATGAACCGCACCACTTATCTTTCCCGATTTGCGGATGACGCGCCCAAAGTTTTGCAGCTGCCTCATTATATAAAGTAATTATGCCCTGCTCATCTGTTGTATAAAAAGCCACAGGCAGGCAGGCAATGAGATTTTTATAACGTTCGTTGCTTTCAAGCAGCGCTATTTCTGCCTGCTTGATATTGGTTGTATCCTGGGAAATATCGATAGCGTTTTTTACCTTCCCATCTTCATCAAATAAAGGTAATGGCTTTGCCGGGTAATCATCAGCCGTCTTCTTTAAGCTATTTGTTTTTGAATTTCCTGCCGCAACAAAACCGGTGCGTTTTTTTTCATCAGTCCTTTCACTGCGTTTCGACAAACTTTTCTTCACCTGATAAAATTTTTTTAAGTATTGTAATCAGTTTATTTATATCTGTTGGCTTGGTAAGAAAATAATCTGCGCCAAGTTTTTTTGTTTCGTCCTTATCGCGCTGCCCGCTGCTGGTAGTGTAAATAATAACCGGGATGTGTTTAAATCGGCTTTGTTTTTTTATTTCTGCAAGACATTGGCTGCCACTCATGCCGGGCATATTTAAATCAAGAAAAATAAAATCAGGTTTAAACATCTTATCTTTTGAAAGCTTTTCCAGTGCGTCTTTACAATTATCTGAAATAACAAACCTGATTAAGGAATTTATATTCTGAAGGGCGATTGAAAATATTTCCTGATCGTCAGCGTCATCATCAATAAGCAATAAGGTAGGAGCTTGTATCATAGAATCAGTAAATAGGTAAACGAATTTAAATAAATTCGGTTTAAATCTTTAATGTATGATTTATTGTCTATGATAAAATCTATTGATCTTCCACCAGGCAGTTCCAGATATAATGATATACCCCCACTGCATCAGCCGGCGTTTCAGCCTTATTGTGATTACTGCAAAAAACAGCATGGTATTTTTGATCTGCAAAAATGCTTCCATGCGAACCTTTTACCAACGTTGCATCCAGCGGGATAACATCCATTACATAACGAAACCCAAGTTTTTTGCGCAACAATTTATAACCTGCCCTTGCTTTCGAAGTCATAAACAATTCCACAGGATCGTAGCCTGGCTTTTTATGTATATCAACCACTCTTGCATAATCCGGCGCCACAGCATCATCCAGCCAGAAATAATACGTAAACCAGCTATTGGTATCGGCCACCAGTACAAGATCGCCGGAGCGTTCATGATTAATATGATATTGAGCCTGCTGCTCCTTATCAAGCACAAGCGCAACACCAGGAATATTTGATACAAGCGAACGAACCTTTGACAATACGGAAGTATCATTTATATAAATATGCGCCACCTGGTGATCGGCTACAGCAAAAGCGCTTGAAGCGCCTGCATCCAGCAATTCCAGGCCGCGTTCAACACGTATACCTAATAATCCTTCCCTGCGCAGAACCCGGTTAATGTGAATTGGATTGTTAACCGGCATTATGCCATATTCAGAAAGCAAAATAATTCTTGCACCTGCTGCTTCATAATGCTCAACCAGTTGTTTTACCACATCATCAATCTCTTTTAAATGTGTGCTGATTTTCGAAAGGTCATCACCATATTTCTGCAGGCAATAATCAAGGTGCGGTAAATAAATTAAGGTTAGTGTGGGATCATATTTTTTTTCTGTAAACAAAGTGGCATCTGCTATCCATTGCGTTGAAGTAATATCTGCACCCGGTCCCCAGAATTTGAATAAGGGAAATTGTCCAAGCGCCTGTTGCAGTTCATCGCGGAGACCGGCGGGATGCGAATAACAGTCGGGCATCTTTCTTCCGTCTGCCAGGTAGTTGGGCCGTGGTGTTACAGCATACTCTGCGCTGCTGTACATGTTATACCACCAAAACATTTTGGAAGTGGTGAATGACGGATCGATTTTCTTTGCACGCTCCCAGATTTTCTCTGCCTGCACCAGTTTGTTTGATTGTTTCCAGAATTTTATTTCGCAATCTGTTTTATCATACCATCCGTTACCAACAATACCGGTTTCTGAAGGCCATTTACCTGTAATATATGTGGACTGAACGGAAGTAGTTACCGCAGGCAACACAGGCTTCACGGTTTGCAAACCATGCAGCGTTGTAAAGCTCTTTATGAAAGGTGTATGCTCTCCGATAAGATTGGATGATAAACCCACAATATCTATCACAACTGTTTTATGCATGCTGATTTCATTAAGGATGATTCAATAAATCCTTTACCCATTTTAATTCCCTGCTGATAGATTGATCAATAGGTAAACGCATAGTAGCCGGCAACACTTCCCACGTATAGGTTTCCACTTCCATATATTTGGTGAAAGGATTTTCTTTCTGAATATCAAGCACGGTTTTAATATCGTTTTGCGTTGATTGCAATATATCATAATGCTCAATGAAAAGCGGCACATGATAATGCGCCCGCCATTCTTCAACATCTGCACGATCACTGTCTGCAAGTGCATCCGGCATATCACGGTAACGCAAAAGCCCGCCATCTTTTTTTCTTGCTACTACCTGGTGCAGGTAAACAGGTTCATTAAAATTTTTAAAGGCATTGATCACATTTTCTTTCTCAATAGTTGAACCGTCAAGGCGGCCCTTTAATGCAGCGCTTATTTGTATTTTACCTGTTTTTATCCCATGCGATTCAAATTTTTTAATCATCGCTGCATGGTCTTCATAGCCTACCGCAAAATGGCATACATCACAGCAAAGCCGGATATGTGTTTTGATGGCTGCTTCAGCTTCATGTTTATTCATGTCTTTGCCTTGCTGCAAATATTCAATGCCTGATGGTATCAAATATTGCAGGTACCATTCTAAAAATTCAGTTCCATTGTCAAGCAATCCATCTGGTTCCGGCTCAATATCTATATGTATTGTTTTGCCGGCTTGTTGCTTGATATCAATCAGCTTATCAACAACCAGTAAAAGATTAGCAGTTGCTTTTTTCATAACGGCATTCCATTCAACTTCTTTATGCCAGAAACGATAAGTTAAAGGCGATGTAGAAATACTTCCTTCCATTTCATCTGGTAATAGTTGTGCTAATATTTCCGCAAGCCTTATAGTGTAAGCAACGCGATCGCTTGTTAACCAGTCAGGCGCATGCACCTGGTCTTTTACTGCCGTATGATGAAAATTTCCATAAGGAAAGCCATTCATCGTAAACACATATACATCATTATCACTTAACCATTGTTTAAACTTGTTCAATGATTGCTGTTGCTGCAAGGTTTTGCTGGCGGCATCAGCAAGCCGGAGGCCTAAACCAAATGCTTCTTCCGGCGCCAACTCTTTTTTTATTGCAGGCACATTTTCTTTCAGCTTTGCAAAATGGTCTTCCCAGCTTTCGCCTGCATGTATATTACTGCAATAAGTTAAGTGGCCATAAGAAGTTTTCATTCGTGTAATGTTTGATTTTTCAGTGGTCTCACGGAACGTCTAAATATATATTCCCTTTGTGATAAAAATTTAATACAGGCGTTTCATTGTTGTTCAATTTGATGATATTGTTTCAGCCATTCAGAAGCTTTCTGTAATAATGAAATATCCAGTTGATGCACTTCTTCGCCTTTGCCAATTTCCCGTAACAGCATTATAGTAAGCCTTCCGCCGAGATGTTCCCGGAATTCGTGCAGGCCTTGTATCACCGGGCTGTTATCCCCTGCAATTTCCATCAGCGGATGTGTAATATCAAATCCAAGATCAATCAGTAATTGAATGACGGACCTTGCATCTTCTTCATTAAGCCAGCCGCATAAGTGCGAATAAGCCGTATCCAATGCTATGCCCATTGCCACGGCTTCACCGTGACGGATCTCAAAGTTCGAAAGCTGCTCCACTTTATGAGCGCTCCAGTGCCCGAAATCAAGCGGGCGTGATGATCCTTTTTCAAAGGGGTCGCCGCCTGCTATATGATCTATGTGTAATTGTGCGCATCGTTTTATCTGGTATTGCATTGGCTCCATTTCACGCCTGTTTAATGCCAAAGCATTTTCGCAGAGCCACACATAAAATTGTTTATCTTTTATCAATGCTACTTTAACGGCTTCTGCAATGCCGGCACGCCATTCCCTGTTATCAAGCGTAGTAAGAAAACGATCATCATTAAAAACAGCCACAGGCGGCGCAAATGTTCCAATGAAATTTTTTTTACCATTATAATTGATGCCATTTTTTACACCCACACCAGAATCGTTTTGCGACAATACCGTTGTTGGAATTCTTATATGACGAA
>JAEWBD010000255.1 GCA_023391315.1 Bacteroidota bacterium
CCAATACCCCATGTGTCTGGTAGAGTTGTTATGAATGATGAATCAATCATGTACCAGCGTTCACGGTCATTCTGCACCTTCTCCCCCACCACGCTGTAAATATGCGCCATGCTTTCGCCAACCGTAAAGCTGCCGAATTCCGTGAAAATATTAGGCATGGGCACTTTTGCTTTTTTGCAGGCTTTTTTTATGTTACCTACAATTTCATGTATCATGAACTGGTAATCGTATTCAAACCCAAGGGAATGTTTTATAGGGAAACCACCGCCGATATTAATGGAATCAAGCTCAGGGCAAATTTTCCTTAACTGGCAATACAGGTTAATAATCTTATTTAATTCACTCCAATAATAAATATCATCTTTAACACCTTTGTTTAAAAATATGTGCAGCATCTTAAGCTGAAACTTATCTTCATAACCTTCAATCTCATCCACATAAAATTCAAGAATGTCTTTTGCCCTTATACCAAGCCTCGATGTATAAAAAGGAAACGTTGGCTCTTCTTCTGCCGCCACGCGAATGCCTAATTTAAACGGTTTTCTTACACTGCGCTTATATAGCTGCAATTCAGCTTTATTATCAAGCACCGGTATCACATTATTAAAGCCAGTATTAATAAGCCTTGCAATTCTTGACGTATAACCTTTTTGTTTAAAGCCATTGCAGATGATAAAGATATCTTTCGTTATTTTCTTGCGTTTATAAAGCTGGTTGATGATTTCTATATCATAGGCATACGAGGTTTCCAAATGAATATTGTGCTTTAGAGCCTCTTCCACCACAAAAGAAAAATGAGAACTTTTGGTGCAATAGCAATAATTGTAAGCGCCTTCATATTTATGTCTTTTGAAAGCCGCTTCAAACATTTTTTTAGCCTTGTTAATCTGCATACCTATTTTAGGAAGATAACTGAGTTTCAGGGGCGTGCCATATTTGTCAATTAGCGCTTTAATATCCAGCCCGTTAAATTCTAAGTATCCGTTATCGTTTAAATCGAAATCTTCCTGTGGAAAATGGAAAGTTTGCTTAACAAGCGAGGTGTAAGTATTTGTCATTTCCTGTTCGAGTTCATAATTTTTTTTGACAAGAGCCAACAAAAGTAATTGATTGCAATAATCAAAATAAAAAATCCCGCAAGCGCGGGATTAAATTTTTGTTTTTCTAATGTTATTTAACTGAAGCAATCAATGCTTTAAAACTTTCAGGCTCATTCATAGCAAGATCTGCAAGAATTTTCCTGTTCAGCTCAATGCCTTTTTCGTTAAGCTTATGAATAAATTCGCTATACGTTAAACCTTCTTCCCTTACGGCTGCGTTAATACGAACTATCCAAAGCTGGCGGTAATCACGCTTCTTCACCTTACGGCCCACATAAGCGTAGGTTTGACCTTTTTCAACAATATTTTTGGCAACAGTATATACATTCTTACGCTTACCGTAAAAACCTTTGGCCTGTTTTAAAATTCTTTTTCTTCTTGCCCTTGATGCAACTGCGTTTACTGAACGTGGCATATCTGATTATTTAAGATTTTAGATTTCAGATTTACGGTTTATCTTCTTCTAAAATTGGTGAATTAATTTTTTACTTGATTTTTTGAGGAGAAAGGAATTATCCTTTCAAACGCAATAAGCGCATTACAAAATCTTTGTTAGGAGCTGCTACCACACCTTTCATGCGAAGGTTTCTTTTGCGCTTGGTAGATTTCTTGGTAAGAATGTGTCGTTTGAAAGATTTCTGAAAAGTAATTTCACCTGTGCCGGTTACTTTAAAGCGCTTCTTAGCGCTGGAGTTTGTTTTAACTTTAGGCATTATAATCTTATTAAGATTACTCCCTGCTGGCGTTTCCGCACTGGCGGAACTCTTGTTGAGCCTTACGGGAATTAAAATTTTGGAGCGCGAAGGTATGGAATTATTGAATATGGGCAAAGCCTTCGCTTGCACTTCTCACTTTGCCAGTTGGGGCTCTGTTTAAATAACTCCTTTGAGGCCTGCTGCAGCTTACGATTTCATATTTGTAAACTGCAATGGAATTGAGAGGTTCGCCTGTTTGCAGGCCGCGATTACTGACTGTAAGTCATCTATTTTTTTTCCGGTTACCCGCACTATGTCATCCATAATCTGCGCCTGAACTTTAAGACCGCTGTCTTTTATAATCTTAACAATCTTTTTGGCATCATCCTGTTTTAAGCCGTTGGTAACCGGCACTTCTTTTTTCAGCACCTTACCACTTTGATGTGCATCTTTTGAGAAATCAAAGGCATTAGCATCAATACCCTGCTTCATGCTGCGGCTTATCAGCACATCAATTACCTGTTTCATCTTCATATCGCTTTCCACTTCAAGCGTAACCAGAAAATCCTTTTTATTCAGGTTTATTTCAACCGGTGAATTTTTAAAATCAAAACGATTGCTTATCTCTTTTTTTACTGTGTTTACAGCGTTATCCAAAGTTTGAAGGTCAACCTTGCTGGCAATGTCAAAAGATGGCATAATCTTAATATTTTTAATTAATATTTAAAGCATACTTAAAACTGTAAAGGTACCGTTATCAATTAAACTTTATTATTCCCCAACCGTCCTAATAACATTAACAAACAAGTGTTTGTTTTTGGTATAAAACTGGAATAATTTACACAACAATTCAACACAACAAAATGACATTAATTAAAAAACTTTTTCCTACCCTGTTAATGCTGCTTGTCGTTGCAGCCTCGAGCAGCATCCCCAATGCTGTATCGGCGCAGGACGACGATTATTACGACGATAACGGAAGTTACAGCGACAACGATAATAATTATAATAATGAAGATTATAATAATAATTATGATGATAATCCGTCTGATTACGATTACCAGCCTTCAGATGTAAATATTAATGTATTTAATGAAGCTTTATCTCCTTACGGAAGCTGGGTTGTTTCAGCATCGTATGGGCGATGCTGGGTACCCCGTTACCGTGGGTTTGTGCCGTATTCAACCGGCGGGCATTGGATTTATTCTTCTTATGGCTGGACGTGGGCTTCAGACTACGGCTGGGGCTGGGCGCCATTTCATTACGGCCGTTGGGCATATGATCCCTTTTACGGGTGGATGTGGGTTCCCGGTTATGAATGGGGGCCGGCATGGGTTTCATGGCGCTCCGGCGGCGGCTATTATGGCTGGACTCCTTTAGGACCGGGCATGCATATAGGTATCAACATTGGCATTGGTGTTCCTTATAACAGGTGGGTGTTTGCGCCGAGCCGGTACATGGGTTACAATAACATACACAGGTATTATGTACGCCCTTCGCGCAACACAACAATCATTAATAATACTACTATCATTAACAATACAACGGTTTATAATAACAGGCGTTTTGTTGCAGGGCCTAACCG
>JAEWBD010000261.1 GCA_023391315.1 Bacteroidota bacterium
GCTGTATATCCTGCCGGGCCTGAACCTATAATCAGGCAGTGAACCCTTTCTGTTTCGTTATTTGCCATACTGAATTTTAATTTGAACAATTGAATGATGCTGCCATGAAAAACTTAAGTAGAAGGGAGTGACACAACCGTGACGCTACAAAGTACAAAAGCCGGGAATCACAACAACAAAAATTATTTGCCTGCAAATAATTTAAGCGTGCAAAATTAATAAAGCTTGTGTTAATAATTACTTAGGGATGATAATAGAACGGTATTGTGTGGCATAACCGCAAAAAGCGCCAAGCGCATCGCCGCTGATATTGCCGATGATTTTAATGGGAGAGGAGAAGGGGTTGCCGGTGCTTTGATAAGCATATTCCCAGGTGCGCCAGAAATCGTAAGTGGCTTTATCTATGTCGCAGAATTTAAAAACAATGCTGTCGCCGCGGTGAAAGAAACCAAAATCATCATCGTTGAATTTAATGGAATCGCCCCTGCTGTAACTTTTTGGTATCTGGAAAGTGTAGGTGGTGCCATCGGTAACCTGGTCGTCAAAAGCGGAGGTATAGCCCGGATAAAATGGCTGATTATTGGTGCTTACGAAATAGCGTACGTAATCGCCAAAACCGGGTGGATCGGTAAACAGGCCATATAAAACACAACGGGTTGTGTCGGGATTTTCAGGTGCTTTTTTCCACCAGAGCGAATCGCAGGTTTTTCGCATGGGGGGAATGGTAGTGATGGCTGTATAAACGGAACTATCCGGCAGCACAATATTCAGGTTATAAGTAGTGTTAAGCTTACCATTAAGTACCTGTGCGGGATTGGCGGCATCAACTGTATAATAATAAAAAGTATAACCACTGGTATCAATATAATTTACTTCTTTTAGTGTTACAGTTTTGCTGCCATCGGTTATAGTTACATTGGCATTGTGCACAAATGAAGCCTGCAACTCTTCCGGTGAAATTGTATTGAAATAATTGAGCGAATAGGAAAGCACTATCGTTGGTGTACCGTTATCTTCAATTCGGCCATCAACAACGAGTTTGGTGGCTTGATCGTTTACTTTGAGACTGATAGTGCGTTCGCAGGATGCGAGCACAATGAACAGGCATACGTAATATAATTGTTTGAATTGCTGCATTGATTAAGGGCAAAGATATTGGGAAACTAATTGAAGCCTCTGAACATCTTCTTTTGCGCATCTTACCATATTTACTCTGTAGAGAATAATATCTTTTTAAAAGCCTCAGCAGCTTTATGCACCTGTACTGTCCAGTTGTCTGCTGCGGCGTCATCGGCGCCGTCTGAAATATATTTCAGGCAGATAAATGGGATATTTTCTTTCATGGCAATTAAGGCAAGCGGATAGGCTTCCATATCAATTACATTGTAATCGGCATTTGAGTGATTGATTTCGAAATCATCGCCGGAGCCACAAATACCGTGAGGCAGGCCTTCTATTTCAATACCATAATTTAATAAAGGTGGAATGTCAGAAAGCGGCGTTTCATATTTGGCAAAACCTAATGGGCGAACATCCATATCCCGTTGAATAAATTGTGTGCAGCAAATTACTTCGCCGGTAGGGAAAACATTGCTGCCGGCAGAGCCAAGATTTATGATAAGGGAAGGTTTATTGTTATGAATGAGCTTTGTAAGTTCATAAGTTGCGTTTATTTTTCCAATACCGCAAATAAGCTTATTTACATGCCCAAATTCTTCTGCAGCTTCTGAAGCGAGTGCAAAAACGAACAACGTTTTTGTATCTGCAAGCTGCAAATCCTTAAATGAAATTTTGGCTGGGAATATCATAGTTTACCTGGCTTTCAGAGCCTATCCTTTTACGTCAAACTTTATCTGTAATTCCTCCAACTGTTTATTATCGATAGTGGCAGGTGCATCGAGCATTACATCCCGGCCTGAATTATTTTTAGGGAAGGCAATAAAATCCCTGATGCTTTCACTGCCGCCAAGAATGGCACAAAGCCTGTCGAAACCAAACGCAATGCCGCCATGCGGAGGAGCGCCATATTCAAAAGCGCCTAATAAAAACCCGAATTTATGCAGTGCTTCTTCTTTGCTCATGCCAAGTGCTGCAAACATTTTCTCCTGCAGTTCACGCTGAAAAATCCTTATAGAGCCACCGCCAATTTCATTGCCGTTTAAAACAATATCATAAGCATTGGCCTTGATGCCAGCGTAAGGATGTTCCAGGTATTTTGCGGCATCTTCTATTACCGGGTTATTATTGATCATCACTTCAATATCCTGCGGCTTGGGTGATGTAAACGGGTGATGCCTTGCAACCCAGCGGTTGCCTTCTTCATCGTATTCAAACAGGGGAAAATCAAGCACCCAAAGCAGCTTAAATTCATTGTCTTTGCGCAACCCCAGGCGTTTGGCCATTTCTAAACGCAGCTCGCTCATGGCTTTGCGGGTGCGTTCTTCATTGCCTGCCAGGATTAAAATTAGATCGCCGGGTTTTGCGCCTGTGGCATCGGCAATAGCCTTTAATCTTTCACCATTATAAAACTTATCTATGCTGCTTTTATAGCTGCCATCGGCATTGCCTGCCTGTTCGGCAGACAGGCATTTTATAAAAGCCAAGCCCTTCATGCCAATTTGTGGGCGTTTCACCCATTCGGTTAATTCGTCTGTTTGTTTGCGGGTATATTCACTGCAGCCCGGAACGGCAATGGCAACAACTGTTTCGGCGCTATCAAATACAACGAAGCTGGCATTATCGATTAAAGCACTGTTGGCAGTTTTATTTACATAAACAGATGAAGGTTTTTTAAGATTGTTGATCTTCATGTCAAACCTGATGTCCGGCTTATCATTGCCGTAATTCCACATGGCATCTTCCCATGTCATGCGTTCAACCACATCTGTATAATCAATTCCCTTTACATCTTTAAAAATGCGTTTTACCAGGCCTTCAAACATATTCAGGATATCTTCCTGTTCCACAAAGGCCATCTCGCAATCTATTTGCGTAAATTCAGGCTGGCGGTCTGCACGCAGATCTTCATCCCTGAAACATTTTACGACCTGATAATAACGATCGTAGCCGCTTACCATTAACAACTGTTTAAAAGTTTGCGGGCTTTGCGGCAATGCATAAAATTCGCCCGGGTTCATGCGGCTTGGCACCACAAAATCTCTTGCACCTTCTGGCGTTGATTTTATAAGGAAAGGCGTTTCAATATCGTAAAAACCATTCTCATGTAAATAATTTCTTGCGCTGCGGTTTACGGCATAACGTAATTCGAGGTTTTTCTTAACCGCATTGCGGCGCAAATCCAAATAGCGGTATTTCATTCTTAAATCATCACCGCCATCAGTGTCATCCTGTATGGTGAAAGGCGGCACTGCTGATTTATTGAGTATCTTAAATTCATCCACTGCAATTTCAATATCACCGGTAGGAATATTTTTATTTTTATTGCTGCGCTCAGAAACTTTTCCCTTTACCTGTAATACGAATTCGCGGCCAAGTGGGCTGGCTTCCAGCTGGTCATTTAAAGTTTCGCCAAATAGTAATTGTGTTATGCCATAACGGTCGCGTAAATCAACAAAAGTTATAGCGCCGAATTTGCGCATGGTTTGTACCCAGCCGGCCAGTGTAACAGTTTCGCCGGCATTTTCAATTCTCAATTCTCCGCATGTATGTGTACGATACATAAACGCCTGTCCGCTAAAGGAGGACTACTTTTTTTATGAATAATTTTTTTGCTTCCGGCTTTGGTATTTATAATATTTCCGGTTGATTGCTTATGCCAAAATCGGGCGGCAAATATACGCGGATTGAGGGAATGCTTTTGAGCTTCCTTTCCATAATACGTTGCAGTGTATCTTACTCTAACACTCTATTCTTAAAGTAAAACGTTAAAGCTATTTATAACTGTTAAGATGATTGCTCAATTTAATCATCTTGAATCCAAATCAACTGTCTGTATAAACTTTAAGCTGAATTGTTTTAAAAATATTTGAGGAAATTTACTTTTTTTAAAATAAATGTATAATTTTATATTTGTATTAGTAAAATTTTATACTATGGCAAAAAAGAAAACGGTAAAATATAAAGCCGGAAAATCAAGCAATAATGTAGAAGAGAACGCTGCTATATATGTGGTTAAAAAAAATGGCAATGGGATGAAAAGCTTTTCTTCTATTCTCTCTTTTAGTCATAAGCCAGAAAGTCAAATGACGAATTTTGAAAAAATGGCGGCTGTAGAAGATGGCATCAGTAAAGAAGAATTGCAAAAATTAAAGGAGAAAACAAGTATGGATTACGATAAGCTTGCCAAGGCATTGTCTGTTACACGAGCCACATTAATCAACAAAAAGAAACAAGAAAAATTCAATGCAGGCCTGAGTGAACGCATTTTTAGCCTTGCCGATTTATATTCTTACGGTTATGAGGTTTTTGAAGATGTGTCCCGGTTTAATACCTGGATGTTCAGGCCAAACCAGGCTTTGGGCGGTAAAACACCTTTTGAGCTTATAGGAAGCCCATTTGGAAGAGATGAAGTAAAAAATGTTATTGGCCGCATTGAATATGGCGTTTATTCTTAATTGCCTTTATGCTTGTATATAGAATATGCAAAACCAAATTTGCAAACGATTTATCTGGAGAAGGGGCGAGATTATTTGGTGGCCGGTGGAATAATAAATTAACGCCTTGTATTTATACATCAGAAAGCAGGGCTTTGGCTTTGCTTGAATATACGGTTAATATAAATATTGACGATGTACCCAGAACGTTAAGCATAATCACACTTGAAATACCCGATGAAAATATCCTTGCTTTTGAAGAACATGAATTGCCCGGCGACTGGAAAGATATACCGGCTCCATCTTCAACAAAAAAATTTGGTACAGCACATTTGATTACAGCAAAAAGCCCGGTTATAAAAGTTCCTTCAACTGTTATTCATGATGAATTTAACTACATATTAAACCCGCGTCATGCTGACAGCAAGCTTTTCAAAATACTGGAAGTAAAAGATTTTGTGTATGACATTCGCATCAAACTCAACTGAGTTAACTTCTTATCAACATACATTTCACGATTCTTGTAATACATTTCTAAATTTCTTTTTATCATTAAACACAAAGCGCTCAACTTATATCTTCGTTTGATGATGCGATTCTTTTGTTGTGTACTGATTCTGTTTTTTCTTGATCTTTCACCGGTTTATTGCCAGCCCAAATATGAGTTTCGTGCCGTATGGATTGCATCTGTTGCCAATATTGACTGGCCAAGCAAAAAAGGGTTAACTACCGAACAGCAAAAGCAGGAATTCATTAATATCCTTAACGAGCAGCAAAAGAACGGCATGAATGCCGTGGTTGTACAAATACGGCCCGCTGCCGACGCATTGTATGCTTCCCAATATGAGCCATGGAGCGAATTTTTAACCGGCAGGCAGGGTGTTGCCCCCTCACCTTATTACGATCCCCTTACATTCATGATTGAAGAAACGCATAAACGCGGCATGGAATTTCATGCATGGCTAAACCCATATAGGGCGGCTATGAGCCCATCAACATTTATTGCCGCCAATCATATTACACGGCAGCATCCGGAATGGTTTGTATGGTACGGCGGCAGACGATATTTTAATCCCGGTATTCCGGAAGCCATGAAGTATGTAACCGATGTTGTTATTGATATTCTCAAGCGTTATGATATAGATGGCATACACATGGACGATTATTTTTATCCTTATAAAATTCCCGGCAAAGACTTCCCGGATACGCAGGCTTATCTTAAATATGCAAGAGGAAAAGGCATAAGCAAGGCCGACTGGCGGCGCAGTAATTGCGACAGTATTGTAAAAATGATTCATGATGCTGTGCTTATGTATAAGCCATTTGTAAAATTTGGTATAAGCCCCTTTGGTGTTTGGCGCAATAGCTCAGTTGATCCAAGAGGCAGCGATACGAAAGCCGGGCAAACCTGTTATGACGATTTATATGCCGATGTTTTACTATGGCTGAAAGAAGGGTGGATAGATTACGTTGCGCCACAGTTGTATTGGGAAATAGGCCACAGGCTTTGCGATTATGAAACGCTGCTTAACTGGTGGAGCGAGAACAGCTATGGAAAACAATTATACATCGGCCACGGTGTTTACAGGGCCATTGAAAGACCAACACCGGCATGGCGTAATCCCAATGAATTGCCTGATGAAATAAAAATGCTTCGCGATGACCCTGATGTAAATGGCAGTATTTTTTATAGCAGCAAGTTTTTAATGTATAACCCAAACGGGTGGCAAGACAGCCTTCGGTTTAACTATTACAGGCTACCTGCATTAATTGCACCTATGAACTGGATTGATACCATAGCGCCGCATCATCCACATATATTAAAAATAGATTTGGGGGAAAATATAAGAAACCAGCGCTTAACCATTTCCGGCGATGGAATTAATAAAGAAGAAACGGAACCTATAAAAAATTTTGTGGTGTACCTCTCAAAAACAATTGCGGGAATAACTAATCACCCCGCAATAATAATACCGGCGGATGCTTCACTTAAATTTGAATTTGTTATTCAAACCACTGCTATACCTAAAGAATGGGATAATTGTTATATGGCCGTTACCAGCATTGATCGTGAGAATAATGAAAGCCCTCCGTCTAATATTGTCCTGCTTGAAAAAACATCTGACGGCTGGCAGGTTAAAAATTGATTTTATTTGCATAAACCAGAATAATTTTTGCGCATGAAAAAATTTGCTTTAGTCCTATTTATTTCAACAATTGCTATGCATGCCTTATATGCACAACAAACCATTAATTTATATGATGGTGCTGTACCTAACAGCAAGCCTTATAACACTAAAGAATGGTGGGAGCCCCGGGAAAGTGGCGATACGATAGTTCATTTTACATCACAGCCAACGCTTACCATTTTTTTACCTGATAGGAAAATTGCAACCGGCACTGCTGTGGTTATTTGCCCGGGTGGTGGCTACTGGATAACATCTATTGTAAAAGAAGGTTTTGCTATAGCAAGAGAATTTAATAAAATGGGTGTGGCTGCCTTTGTTCTTAAATACCGCATGCCGGAAGACAGTGTTATGGTTAATAAAACCATCGGCCCCTTGCAGGATGCCCAGCGTGCCATTCAACTGGTACGCATGCATGCAAAAGAGTGGAATGTGGATGCAGGTAAAGTAGGGATTATGGGATTTTCTGCCGGCGGGCACCTGGCTTCAACTGCCGCTACGCATTTTACCCACAGCTATATTGAGAATGCAAATAATATAAACCTGCGGCCCGATTTTTCCATCTTTATTTATCCTGTTATCAGCTTTCAGGACAGTATTGCACATATTGGCTCAAGGGACAGGTTGATTGGTAAAAACCCGTCTAGATCATTACTTGATTCTTTCTCAAACGAATTGCAGGTAACCGCACAAACGCCGCCAACATTTTTGGTGCATGCAACGGATGATAAAACGGTGCCTGTGATGAACAGCATTGTATTTTATGAAGCTTTAATCCGAAATAAAATTTCTGCCGAAATGCATATTTATAAAGCGGGCGGCCATGGCTTTGGATTGCATAATTCCACAACTAATGAGTTATGGATGGAAAGCTGCAGAAACTGGCTGCAAAGCATGAAACTTTTACCGGGAAAATAAATTTCGGAAATGAAAAGAGGCGCTGGCGAGCGCCTCTTTTTGTAGGATGCTTTCAGCTCTTTATAAAGCAGGCTGTTGCCCAGCTTGCATAGTGTAAATATTGGAGACCCAACCTGTTACATCCATACCAGGCCTGCTAAAAATCATGTGCGTGAAGCCCATCTTACACTATTATCTGACCGGCTAATAAAAGCCACATAGGCGCCGCCACCAGGAAGCGCGATTGCTGCCGGGGACTTCTGCATGAAAGGCGGTTGATTGTCCTTTTTCATGCGGGGGAGTGATACCCCACCTGACCATACATCATGAGCGATGCTATAGGTTGCCCAGTTAACGGTCTTTTGATTATCTACGTTATGCGCGCCGTAAAAAATAGTAATATCGCCATTCGCTTCTACAATTGCTGCAACGGAACTGGTTGCTTTTGGCGTACCCACACTCTGCTCAATACCATTATTCGTAACACACTTTTTATTAGTCCATACACCCGAAGATGTGTTGTATATCTGCCAGTAGATATAGCTTGAATTGCTGTCGTCTTTACGGTAGAAGAGGTACAGGTTGCTACCGGATGCAGCCAATGTGGGAGTGCCCAAGCCTGATGGAAGATTGGGTACATTGATCGTACTAACATTGCCCATATCTGTAGAGATCAGCGTAATGCTCTTGGTTGCAGTATCCTGGAAAGCTATGTAGCAGGTATTGCCAATCCACACCGAGGATATGGCCGAGCCGGAAGAACGGGTTTGGTTGTTACTTACAACATACCTGGGTGAGCTCCAGTTTTTCAGATCAGTGCTGCTGATAAAGCCTACCTTATTACTGTTTGATGAGTCGGCGTATATCAGGTAATAAGTACCGTTATGCACCGTTAGGCTTGGGCCATGGGCAGTGAACACCGTATGACCATTGGATGATATGGCAACAGGATTGCTCCAGTTATTGTCATTATTGTTCTGGTCATAGCTGGCCATCATCAGCTCATTATTGCTGTTGCTGCCGCTGGCCGCTTTATTGAAAGCAATAAACAGGTGGTGCCCGTTCTGAAGCAGGGATGGTGTATTATTACTCACAATATCATTATCCATTTTATCATTTCCTGTCCAGCTGAAAGAACGCATCGGAGAGGCGCTTATCTCTTCGGAAAGCATCAGTGCGAGGGCGGCATTAGAAGGCATGCTTTCGTATTGCGCCCAGCTTGGAAAAGAATAATATTTCACATTGATTGGATCGGATGGGTTCGTTCTTTTAAAATCAAATACAGCGCATGCATGATAGAAGAATCCGTCATTATCTACCGGTGGCTGTACATTATTCCGGGCATAGGGAACGATTGGGTAATAAC
>JAEWBD010000316.1 GCA_023391315.1 Bacteroidota bacterium
CTTATTAATAACCTTATGCCTGCTGGCTATTGTTAATGCACAAACTGAAAAGAAAGAGGTTGCCGGTAAGCCACTGCAACCGGTTGGCCTGGACAGCCGCAAATTTATCGATCCCAAACGGCAGAACTGGAGCGGTACCGGGCCGAAGGCAGTGCGTGTGCTGCTGTGGTATCCTTCGTATGACAAAACCAGCAACGCATACCTGGTAGGAAATGCTGACAACGTTCCCGTTATAAAAGGCGGGGCATTTGCAACAGGGCCGGAAAAATATCCGTTAATACTGTTGTCGCACGGATCAGGGGGAACGGCAATGGACCTCGCCGCATGGGCTTTTTATCTCGCCGCCAGGGGATATATCGTTGCTGCCGTACAGCATAGGGGAGATTCAACAGAGGAAGCTGAAACGGGTTTTCTTTCCCTGTCTGACCAGCAAATGTGGCAGCGGCCACAGGATGTTTCAGCAGTGCTTACTTCCCTCTTGGAAGATTCCTTGTTCGGCCCACGTATTGATACAGCAAAAATTGCGGTTGCAGGATTTTCGCTGGGAGGCTACACGGCGATTGCAGTGGCCGGGGCAAGACTGAACCTGGAATCGCTTCAGGCATCTTCTGATACAAAAAATTTGCCTCCACAGGTCAGAAATTCGGTAGAAAGATATATAGAACTGCTTGGGAAAAACGGCTTATTACAAGCATCGCTGGCCCATTCAGGGGATAGTTATAAAGATCGCCGGATTAAGGGTGTATTTGCACTCGCCCCAGCGATCGGGCAGGGGTTTACAAAAGAGGGGTTAAGCGATATTGATGTGCCGGTGTATATTGTGGCTGGAGAAACAGACGTGGTGGCACCAAAAGCGTTGAACGCCGAACTATATGCTTCCGGTATAAAGGATGCCGTTCTAACGATACTTCCCGGTGAAGCAGGACATATTACCCGGCCCGGCCCGGTGGCCGAACAAAATTGGCAAAAAGTGTATGACCTGTCTTATCATTTCTTTGAAGGGTTATGGTTGTCAAAAAGATAAACCTATCTTTAAGCACAGCAGTTGCTGCTCCATTTTCTGGCCGATGCACTTAATAAAAGGTACTTTTTGAATAAAAATTATCATTTTTAAAATAAAAAACATGGTAAAAAACAGGTTGCTAAGGATGGATAATGTTGGCATCGTTGTAGAATCGCTCGATAAGGCCATCCCTTTTTTTCTTGAAATAGGGTTGAAGCTTGAAGGGCGGGCTACCATTGAAGGTGAATGGGCCGGCCGGGTTACCGGGCTAAGTTCCCAGCGCGTAGAAATTGCTATGATGGTGACCCCGGATGGACATAGCCGCCTTGAGCTTTCACAATTTTTTGCCCCGGCCATTGCTTCAGATCATCGTTCAGCCCCGGTAAACTCGCTCGGCTATCTTCGCGTAATGTTTGCTGTTGAGGACGTAGATGAATTGCTGTCCAGGCTCGCCGGCCATGGTGCACAACTGGTTGGTGAAGTAGTTCAGTACGAAAACGCTTATCGTCTTTGCTATATCCGCAGTGCCGAAGGACTTCTTATCGGGCTGGCAGAACAACTTAACAGTAAATGATAGCTCTTAACAGTAAATGATAGCTGGATAAAGTTTGCCTCCTGGTTTTGATCAATGAAAAACCGTTTCCAGTTCTTCAAGCGTTTTGCCCTTTGTTTCCTTTACTTTAAAATAAACAAAAACAAAACCTATCAGGCATATTGCTGAATAGATATAGAATGTTTTATCGCCAAGTTTATCAAACAAAACCGGGAATGTAAATACAAGAATGAAATAGGCAGCCCACAAACTTAATACGGCAATAGATGTTGCCACGCCACGCACTTTATTAGGAAATATTTCCGATATGAGTACCCACGTTACCGGTGCTAAACTCATTGCATATACGCCAATGGATGATAATAAAAACCATGATACCGTTGTTGAACCTGCGGCTAACATGCGTACAACAACAATATATAAAATACATAAGCCTGCCGAGCCGATAAGCATTAAGGGTTTGCGGCCAAGTTTATCCACCAGTAACATAGCGAGTAGTGTAAAAACGAGGTTTACTATGCCGATGAAAACGGTTTGTAATAATTGATTGTCCTGCGATACACCAATGCTTTGAAAGATGCGCGGTGTATAATTAAATACCACATTAATACCGCATAGCTGTTGAAAAACAGCAAGACCGATCCCAATCATTACAGCAGGTAAAACACCTTTCTTAAATGCAGCGGCATAACCTTGTTTTGAATTTCCGGTTAATGATGATTGAATGGATGTCAAAGTAGTTTCTGCAAAAACATTGTTACCAATCTTTCTTAAAACTTTTGCTGCTTCTTCTTTCCTTGAAACGTTTAAAAGCCATCGCGGGCTTTCAGGTAATGCCAAAGCACCTATAAAAAATAATCCTGATGGAATTGTTCCGAGGCCAAACATCCAGCGCCATGCATCTTCGCCCATATTTCGTAAACTATAATTTACAATGTTGGTAATCAGAATACCAATAACAATAGTAAGCTGATTGATGGCGACCATCCTGCCCCTTATATCTGCCGGAGCAATTTCCGCGATATACATAGGCGAAAGCATGGATGCCATACCCACACCGATACCTGCCAAAAAACGTGATGCTATGAATATATCTTTATTAACCGAAAAGGCCATGCATAAAGATGATACAAAGAATAATGCCGCTGCAACGAGCAGGCCTTTTTTACGGCCTAATTTATCTGCAATATTGCCTGCTATTAAACAGCCAATAATAGCGCCCAGTGCGAGGCTGCCGGTTGCAAAACCTTCCCAGTAAGCATCTAAACCAAACTGCTGCTGCAGAAAAGGTAAAGCGCCTGCTATAACCGCAAAGTCAAACCCAAATAAATATCCTCCAAGCGCCGATATAAATGATATGCCGATTATATAAGTACTGTTATAATTTTTCATTCGTGTAATTTTTGCTTTTTCAGCGGTCTCGCTGAACGCTTAGTGCGTGCCCTGCTTATCTGAAAAATATTTACATGGGCGTTTCAGTCGTCAAACTTTGAATCTTTTCAATACTTATCTGTTGTGTTGGATTGAATTTATCTGAAGCCATATATTTTTCTAAACTATACAATAACTGCCTTGCTTCAGGCCGTTCTTCCATATTTGCTGTGAGGTCAATGCCTGAAACAATCAATTTGCCTTTTCCAGCTTTGCATTCAAATAATAAACCTAATGGCCTTGCCGTAAACCAGTCATCAATTACCCTTACAATAGGCTGAATGTGCTTTGCAACACTATCCAGCATAATGGCATTGGAGTGGCTCGTGGCATCCCACCATTGATAATCTGAATAATATTCTGTTGGAAAATATTTTAAAGCCGGATGTTTTGGATTGCATAAAATACCAAGTGTATGCGGCGCCTGCCCATGCGTCCAGGCAGTATTCCAAAAAATGCTGGAAAAGCCAATGGGAATATCACCGCCTTTATTTTTTGCAAGTGTGCCCTGTTTTAAATTCAACAATACATTGCCGCCATTATTTAAAACCTGCAAAGCTTTTTCATCTAACGTTTGTGTTGTATAAACATTTTGCACTTCGGGTAATTGTTTGGGATATACAAAAATTTCCCAGGTGTTTTTATAATCATTTACACTCACTTCCACTGTTAATTGCTCAGCGGTTGTAACAGAAGACAGCGATGCTTTTATTTCGCCGATATTAATACCATTGCCGAAAACAATATCAGCAGCATTTAATATTCCATGAAACAAAACTTTTCCTTCTTTGTTTTTTATCAGCCAGCCTGCTTTACCATTTTTTATTTCTGCTTTGCCATAGTTGGCTATTTCAACCGGCGCTGAAATGGTTTCATCGTTGGTATATATCATTTTTGGAAACCTTACCAGCGGAACTACATTATTACAAAAACGGCTGTATTCTTTTCCATTGATGTAACCTTTATCGCCCCACATTGCATTTACTACACCAACCAATGCTGTCCCCTGTCCTGGAAAATCATTCAAACCCAATAACTGGAAACCACCGAAACCTTTGGTGCGTAAGGCCGCTTCAATATCGGCTTTGTAACAAAGCGCCTGTAATTTTCCTGAGGCCAGCAGAAACGAATCTTCTAAATGTTGCATGCCGTTTTCCTTCAAGAAATCTCTGAATATCTCAAAGTTTTTTGCTTTTAATACGCCGGTATATTTTTCTATTTCTTTAAAATCAGGATACACGCACCACTGTCCAATTTCATGGCTTACCGTTGGATGCTGCCATTTTGCAATTATGTTGTTCCAGTCATAAGATGTGGATGGCGGCTGGCTGTTGATAATGCTTTTTAAACCTGCGCCCCAGGCCTGTATGCGCGGATCGGGTGTACTGTTATAATCATTTTCATCAATCACCGGCCAGCCACTTGCAGAAGTGTATAAATGCCGGTTATCTTTTTGTTTCCAGTATTGATCAAACTTTGTAAGATATTCTTTATGATGTTTGCCCGCCGGTTCATTACCATACGTCATCATACAAAAGGAAGGATGGTTACCGAAGTTGTTTATAATGCGTTCGCTTTCGTTATAAATAAAAGTGTCAAGCGGTGCGCCTTCACCAATAGTTGCGCCCTGATTTGCCCACGATGAGCATTCAACCTGTAAATAAAATCCTGCACTGTCGGCTGCATCAAAAGCCGCTTCCGGCGGGCACCAGGAATGAAAGCGGAGATGATTTAATCCGTAGGATTTAGCAACTGTGAATATATTTTTCCAGAAATCATTTTCTGTTGAAGGATAACCGGTAACGGGTGTAACGGCACACTCCAAAGTACCGCGTAAAAATATGGGCCGGCCATTGATGATAAACTGTGTTTTATCTGTTACAAATTCCCGCATGCCGAAGGCAATATCTTTTTCATCACTTTCATTGCCCGATTGCAAACTGATATGCATGTTATATAAATCAGGATTGAATTCATCCCACAGCAAAGGCGCATTACCCATTGAATATGTAATGCTGATGCTGCCAGTATTTTCTTTTAAATCTTTTTCAACCGATAAAACTTTTAATGTTTCCGCATTTTTATTGCCTGATGTTGCTTTTAAATTGATTTGTGCTTTTATCAACGCGTTATTATTCTTTTTATAATCAATTACAGCAGTGACCTGCTTTTTATGAATATCAGGAAAGAGTTTTACGTTTTCAATATGCAATACAGGTTGTTCTATCAGCATTAGTTTACCAACCATGCCATTCCAGTTGCTTTGCGTATGATCTGAAATACTGTGTGAATTTGAACCTACATTTACTTCATGCACGCGGTTATCAACACAAATGGTAATGCGGTGTTTTCCCGGTGAAAGCAGTGCCGACAGGTCATATTCATGCGGAGCGCCAAGACTCATTTGTGAATTTGTTTTGCCGCCATCAACCCAAACCGTGGTTTTCCAATGGCATCTCTCTAAAAACAATGTTATATGTTTTTTATTCCATGATGCAGGGATGGTTACTTCTTTCTGATACCATGCTGCACCTTTATAATACTTTGTTGGCTGCAGCCAAAAAGGAATTTTGAAATTGCCTGGTTCCCGGTATTTTGCATATTCCGGGTTTTTAAAAAAAGAAGAATCAACAATATCACCGGTCCAGTGTGTATTTATGGAAATATCGCTGCCAATATTGTTGGTGGTTAAAGAACCCGGCAGCACAATTTTATCAGCCAGGTTTTTATTGAACCATTCTTCTTTTTCCCCGGCATCGGTACTGTCTAATTTAAAATACCATGTTCCCTTAAGGTCAATAACATTACCAGTTGACTGTTGCGCCAATACTGAATAAGAAGCTATCAGTTGAATGGCAATAAATAACGGTAAATACTTTTTAATAAACAGCATGCAAAACGTTTTATTGGTTAATTAATCCTAAAGTATAAATAGTACCTGGCGCTATATGCTTTTGGCTACTTGTTTACTTCCTGCACATCAAGGATCAAACTTTTATAAGCACCTTTCAGCGGCCAGGCAATACCGATGCTCATTAAAAAATCTCCTTTATAAACCTGGTTATCCAATTGTGGTATTTTATAAAAGGCTTCTGCGTTCAGGCCCTGTAATTTTAAAGATTGATCAGCGCTTGTTCCAGCTATACTTCCATCCAGGTATTCTGCCATGTTATAGCAAAATAC
>JAEWBD010000260.1 GCA_023391315.1 Bacteroidota bacterium
GGTTTTATCAGGACAGGGAAAACAAACAATTTTTCTAACCCGTTTTATGCCTGAGCTTGCAGATAAATTAGTGCATAAATTCTTTTTTAATAAAGGAGTTTTGGTTAAATAAAGCGAATGCCTGTTATTTACAATTCATGCCTGTAATTACATTATCTACTGATATAGGTCAAAGCGATTATGTTGTTGGTGCTATTAAAGGGCAGCTTGTAAAAGCTGTGCCTTCGGCTTCTATAATAGATATTACGCACCAGCTAGTAGCCAATAATTATTTGCATGCCGCGTATGTTTGCACCAATGCTTTTTCATTTTATCCGGCCGGTACTTTTCATTTTGTTATTATAAATTTATTTGAAAAAGCGCCGGATCATTTATTGCTTGCAAAACACAATAACCAATTTATTGTTTGTCCCGATAATGGTATCTTAACAATGATCGCCGGTGAAAAGCCTGCCGAAATTATTTCCGTAAAAATATCAAATGCCTTAGGCGTATTAAGCTGCACCGAAGCTTTTGCCAAAGCATTAAATGCAATAGAAAATGGTTCAGCGTTACAGGCAATAGGCGATACGGTTACAGCCATTGAAGAAAAATACCCATTTCGTTCAACAGCCGGGCCCGACTGGATTGACAGCCAGATAATATTTATTGACCAGTTTGAGAACGTAGTGATCAACCTTACAAAAAAGGAATTTGAAGAACACCGAAAGGGGAGAAAATTCAGGATCGTTTTGCCTGCACGCAATGATGGCGGTATAGTGAACATCAGTGAAAATTATGCTTCTGTTGAACAGGGTGAAAGGCTTGCCTGGTTTAATTCTGCGGGCTATCTTGAACTTGCTATTAATAAAGGTAATCTCGCCGGCTTGTTTGGGCTGAAACGTTTTTCCGGCGGAACAACCTTAAACACTTTGCCCAGCAATAAATTGATGTACGAGCGCGTAAAAATCTTCTTTGAATAATGCCATGCGTTTTCAATCGTATTTTAATTCAGCTATAAAAATTATACAATTGTATGATGGCGCTGTGCCGTTGCATCATTTCTTAAAACAATATTTTTCACAGCATAAAAAACATGGTTCGAGAGACAGAAAGATTATATCACATGTTTGTTATAATTTTTTCAGGCTGGGAAAAGCTTTTGCAAATATTTCAGCAGAAGAAAGATTAAAGCTTGCCATTTTTATTTGCAATGATGATATTGAAGAATGGAAATTTTTATATGAGGATGAATGGCTGAATAATCATACTAATTTAGAAAATCGCCTGGCGTTTGTTCAGTCGAAATATTCTTTTTTCCTGCAAAACATTTTTCCGTTTTATAAGGCAACAAGCAAATCTTTGGATAATGACGTATTTGCAAGAGCCTTCCTTATTCAACCCGATGTTTTCTTAAGAATAAGACCCGGTTATAGTGATGCGGTTATAAATAAACTGCAATCCCATAACATTCCATACAATATTATTGAAGAAAACTGCATCAGCCTCTCTCCTTCCACCAACATCAACTTAGTTATAGACATTGATAAGGAAGCCGTGATACAGGATTATGCTTCACAACAGGTGAAAAGCTTTTTTAAAATAGTTGAAAAAGCTTTTAGCCGTCAGCTATCAGCTACCGGCAAAGAAGCATTTCAAAATCGTATAACGATTTGGGAT
Organism: Bacteroidota bacterium; assembly: GCA_023391315.1. Taxonomy (GTDB): domain Bacteria; phylum Bacteroidota; class Bacteroidia; order Chitinophagales; family Chitinophagaceae; genus Parafilimonas. The sequence continues at coordinate 1,660 of JAEWBD010000260.1, forward strand.
TGCTGCGCGGGCAGTGGTGGTAAATCAATTCTGGCTTATGATGTATTAAAGAGTATTGAATTAACTGCTTCTGATATCCGTCCATCAATCATTCAAAACCTTAAGCAACGTTTTGCAAAAGCAGACATTAAAAAATATAAAACTTTTGTGTACGATGCTGCCAATCAACATTTCAACCAACCAACTTTTCCCAATCCCAAATTCCCAGTTCCCAATTCCTCTTACGACCTCATTATCTGCGATGCGCCCTGCACCGGCAGCGGCACCTGGAGCAGAACGCCGGAACAATTATATTTTTTCGATGCAATAAAAATTGAAGAATATGCTACGCGGCAGCAAGAGATTATAAGTAATTCAGTGGCATATTTAAAAACTGATGGCTGTTTTCTTTACATAACCTGTTCCGTTTTTGAAAAAGAAAATGAAGCAATTGCTGATTTTATTCAGCAGAAATTAAAACTTGAATTAATAAAAATGGAACTGATAAAAGGTTATGCTAAAAAAGCCGATACCATGTTTGCCGCTTTATTCAAAAAGAACTAACATTTTTTAAATCCACACTTCGCTTACATTCGCAAAATAATTTTTTTTATACATGAGCCAGAGTTTGAGCAGAAAACAACTGATTGAAGCAGCAGAAGAATTTGGAACGCCGCTGTACGTTTATCACGCAGAGAAAATTGAAGAACAACTGCACGAGTTAAACAAAGCATTTAAGGAATGCAATGCTAAGTTTTTTTATGCATGTAAATCATTAACCAATATCAATATTCTTAAGTTAATGAACAAGCTTGGTGCAGGCCTGGATTGCGTTAGCATTAATGAAGTAAAGCTTGGCTTAAAAGCTGGTTTTACTCCTGACAGGATTTTGTTTACACCCAACTGTGTTGACTTTGAAGAAATAGAAGCAGGCAAGTTGTTAAACGTGCATATCAATATTGATAATATTTCCATGCTGGAGCGCTTTGGCAATAAATACGGAAGCTCCTACCCTGTTTTTATACGCCTGAACCCGCATATAATGGCCGGTGGTAATTTTAAAATTTCAACCGGGCATGTTGACAGCAAGTTTGGCATTTCCATTCACCAGGTAAGGCATATTGAACGCATTATTAAATCAACAGGATTAAATGTGCAGGGCTTGCACATGCATACGGGCAGCGAAATAAAAGACACCAATGTATTTATTGCGGGTCTTGAAATAATGTTTGAAATGGCGCGCCAGTTTCCACAGATTGAAGTAATTGATTTAGGCAGCGGTTTTAAAGTGCCTTATTATGATGATGATGTGAGAACAGATGTGCATGATCTTGGCAAAAAATTAGCGCAGGCTTTTACAAAATTTGAGAAAGAAAGTAACCGCAAACTTGAAATATGGTTTGAACCCGGTAAGTTCCTCGTAAGTGAAGCCGGTTATTTTATAGTGAAGGCAAACGTTGTAAAAACAACAACTGCCACGGTTTTTGCAGGCGTAAACAGCGGGTTTAATCATTTAATAAGGCCTATGTTTTATGAAGCTTATCATCGCATAGAAAACTTATCTAATCCTAAAGGAGCGGAACGTATTTATACAGTAGTTGGAAATATTTGCGAGACCGATACGTTTGCCTGGGACAGGAAACTGAATGAAGTACGTGAAGGCGATTACCTCGTTTTTTACAACGCAGGCGCCTACGGCTTTGAAATGAGCAGTAACTTTAATTCAAGATTAAAACCGGCGGAAGTATTATTTAAAGATGGTAAACCGCAACTGATAAGAAAACGGGATGAATTTGAAGACTTGCTGCGGAACCAGGTGGAAGTATTGTGACGAACGAGTTTAAAAGTTCATGAGTTTACGGGTTCAGATGTTTAAAGTTTAATGTCTAAGGTTACTTTAAATCGAAAATATTGAACTGTTTTATTCACTTTTGACGGTTCATGATTGGCGAAAGCTGAATAACGATATTCAGTACAAGTGAGTGACACAACCGTGATGCTATTTGTGCAAGCGCTGGTATAATAAAGAAAAAATTACTATGTAATTTTAAAGGTGGCTTTATGATTGAAGTAAAAAATATAAGAAAGAGCTTTGGGGATAAGGTTATTCTTGAAGATATAAGTGGTGTGCTTGATACAGGCAAATGCAACCTTATTATTGGTTCGAGCGGAAGCGGCAAAACGGTTTTTACCAAATGCATTGTTGGATTGTTCAGGCCTGATAAAGGAGAGATTTTATACGATGGTAAAAACATGCTTGAAATGAATCGCGAGGAAAGAACGGAACTGCGCCAGCAGATCGGCATGTTGTTCCAGGGCTCTGCTTTGTTTGATTCTATGACGGTAGAGCAGAACATTATTTTTACGCTTGATATGTTTTCAAACCTAAGTTATCGCGATAAAAGAAAGCGCGTGGATGAAGTGCTGGAAAAAGTGGAACTGCAGGGCTCCAATAAAAAATTCCCCGCTGAGATAAGTGGCGGTATGAAAAAGCGTGTTGGTATTGCAAGAGCTATTGTGCTTAATCCGAAATATCTTTTTTGCGATGAGCCCAACAGCGGTCTTGATCCGCAAACATCATTGGTTATTGATAAGCTTATAAGAAATATTACCACAGAATATAACATTACAACGGTTGTAGTAACGCATGATATGAACAGCGTAATGGAAATAGGCGATCATATAATGTATTTATATAAAGGCAGGAAAGAATGGGAAGGTTCTAACAAGGATATTATTTTCAGCAAGAACGAAAGGCTAAACGAATTCATTTTTGCTTCTGAATTTTTGCAGGGCGCAAAAGCCATCCGCATGCTGGAAGTGGAAGGAAAAATTGAAGAAGGCGCTGCCATGAAGGAAGCTGAAAAAATAATAAACGAAAGCGATAAATTATCTTGAGCAGGCTTTCAGTTTTTTTATTGTTTCCTTTGGATCTGCCGAACTGAAAATGGTATTGCCCGCCACCAAAACATCAGCACCCGCATTAACCAGCGATTGTGCATTTTCAACAGTAATACCGCCATCCACTTCAATTAAAACATCCAGCTTTCTTTCATCAATCATTCTGCGCAGTTTCTCAACTTTTTTAAGTGAATGCGGAATAAATTTTTGCCCGCCAAAGCCGGGATTAACCGTCATAATTAAAACATGATGCAAATCTGCTAAAATATCGTCCAGCATGAAAACAGGTGTATGCGGGTTGATGGCAACACCAGCTTTCATATTCAATTCTCTTATTTGTTGAATATTGCGGTAAAGGTTAGGGCAAGCTTCATAATGAACAATAATACTGTCTGCACCAGCCTGTTTAAATGCGGGCACAAGGTTTTCAGGCGTTTCAATCATTAAATGCACATCGCAGAATTTTGGAGTTGCTTTTCGCACATATTCAATAACCGGAATGCCAAAACTGATATTGGGAACAAACTGGCCATCCATTACATCAAGGTGCAGCCATTCTGCTTCGCTGGCATTCACCATTTTACATTCATCTTCGAGCTTTAAAAAATTAGCGGCGAGTAATGATGGCGCAACGATAGACATAGCTTATTGTTTACAATTTTTAGTTATAAAACCACTTTTCACAACATTAAACATTAAACTTTAAACATTCAAAACAATTGTTATTCTGCATTCAGTTGTTTCAAATGATTTCTTGCTTCGTCAAGTGTGGGATCAAGTTGTAATGATTGTTTAAAACGTAATACAGCACTGTCTTTTTTATTCATGAGTTCATAACATCGCGCCATATAATAATAAGCATCGGCATATAAATTATTCACGGTTGAAGCAAGCTGAAAAACACTCAATGCTTTATCATATTGTTTCGCATCAAAATAAACGAGGCCTTTTTCAATATAGGCTTCCATGTAAGTATAATTATTAGCAATACATTCGTCAAAATATTTTACAGCATCGCCTGCTTTGCCGGAGCGTGCAAAATATACACCTGTTATAAAAGCGCAGTTGGCATCTGCTACACGGCCCAGGCTTAAGGCTTTGACGCGTGAACATAATAAAATGGCCCGTTCATTTTTCATCTCTGCATATAAATTGGCAAGCGCCAGCAATACATCAGGAGATTCATAAATGCGGGCAGCTTTTGCATAGCTTTTTATGGCAAGCGCCGTATCACCTGCATCTTCCGCTATTTCTCCTTTTGCGAAAAACAAACCGTAATTGGCCGAATCTTTATTGGTTAATGAATCCATTTGTGCAAGCGCTTCTTTATACATTTTAACACTATCTAACGTAAAGGCATATTGCAGGCGCAATCCTGCACTGTCAGGGTATTCCTTTAATTTTTTTTCCAAAGATTTTATCAGCGGCTGCAAAGCATTTTTAACAGAGTCATCTTTTTTACCAGATGCAGACTGGTCTGTATTATGGCAGGCAAATAAAACACCGCTAATAAATATTAAGAATAATAGCTTTTTCATTAAGTGAAATACATTTATGCACTTGCAGCAGCAGCCTGCTTTTGAATAACAGCATTATGCATGCGCTGCAGGAAAGATAACATTACATTCATATCGTCCACATCATTTACCACCAATAAAAAGTTTTTACCCACCTGTTTTAACCTTGCTTTATTCGTACCGGTTTGCAGGTATTGCATGATACCCTGGAATACATCGCTTTCAAAATAAGGCGAATCATTTTTATTGATGAAATAGCAGCGCAACGTTTTATCTTTTAATGTCATCTTTTCAAAACCCAAATCAATAGCAGCCCAGCGGCAACGTACAGTTGTAATCAGGTCTTCTACTTCATTTGGCAAAGGCCCGAAACGATCGATGAGTTCTTTTTCAAACGCCTGCAATTCTTCCTCTTTTTCACAATTATCCAGCCTTGTATAAAGCGACAGGCGTTCCGTTATGCTTTCCACATAATCATCAGGAATAAGAATTTCAAGGTCGGTATCAATGGTACAATCGCTTACATAATCATCCTGCCTGCTGATCTCTTCTTTAAATACATCTTTAAACGACGTGCGTTTTAATTCACGTATGGCTTCATCCAATATTTTCTGATAAGTTTCAAACCCAATATCAGCCATGAAGCCGGTTTGTTCACCGCCTAATAAATTACCGGCGCCACGAATATCCAGGTCACGCATGGCAATTTGAAAACCGCTGCCTAATTCACTGAATTGTTCCAGTGTTTGTAAACGTTTTCTTGAATCAGTGGGCAACGTACTCATTGGCGGAGCAAACAAATAACAGAATGCTTTTTTATTGCTGCGCCCAACACGGCCACGCAACTGGTGCAGATCACTTAACCCAAACTGGTGCGCATTATTAATGATGATGGTATTTACATTCGGAATGTCAACACCGCTTTCAACAATATTGGTGGAAACAAATACATCATACTTTCTGTCAATAAAATCCAGCAAACGTTCTTCCAATTGGTTGCCATCCATTTGTCCGTGCGCAAATGTTATACTTAAATCCGGGCAAAGGCTTTGTATCATCGCACTCATTTCAGCCAAACCAAGCACGCGGTTATGAATAAAGAAAACCTGGCCGCCGCGTTCTGTTTCATAATAGATCGCATCGCGAATAGCATCTTCATTAAACACCGCTACTTCTGTTTGTATAGGCTGGCGGTTAGGTGGCGGTGTATTGATGATGCTTAAATCTCTTGCACCCATCAAGCTGAATTGCAATGTACGCGGAATAGGCGTGGCCGTTAAGGTTAAGCAATCAACCGTTGCTTTTAATGTTTTTAATTTCTCTTTATGCGCCACACCAAACTTCTGCTCTTCATCAATTATCATTAATCCAAGGTCTTTAAACTTCACGCTGTTGGCCAGCAAACCATGTGTGCCAATGATAATATCAATCTTTCCTTCTTCAACTTTTTTAAGCGTCTCCTTTTTTTCTTTAGCTGATTTAAAGCGGTTGATATAATCAATAGTTACAGGAAAATCTTTCAGCCGCTCACTAAAAGTTTTATAGTGTTGAAATGCAAGAATGGTTGTAGGAACAAGCACCGCAGCCTGTTTACCATCAACACAGGTTTTAAATGCAGCACGAATGGCTATTTCTGTTTTACCAAAACCAACATCGCCGCAAACAAGGCGGTCCATTGGTGAAGCCTTTTCCATATCCTGCTTTACATCTTCTGTTGCCTTTGCCTGGTCGGGGGTGTCTTCATAAATAAAAGATGCTTCAAGCTCGGTTTGCATATAATTGTCCGGCGTATGCGCAAAGCCTTGCTGCGCCTTGCGTTGGGCATATAATTTAATGAGATCAAAAGCAATTTCTTTAACCTTTGTCTTTGTTTTTTCTTTCAGCCTGTTCCATACATCACTTCCTAATTTATTAATCTTCGGCGCCGTTCCCTCCTTGCCCGTGAACTTTGATATTTTATGGAGTGAATTTATGTTTACATATAAAATATCCCCGTCTTTATAAATAATCCTTACGGCTTCCTGCAGTTTACCATTTACTTCTATTTTTTGCAAACCGCTGTAAGTGCCCACTCCATGATCGATATGGGTTACAAAATCTCCCGGCTGCAATTCTTTTAACGTACGAAGTGTAAGCGCTTTATTTTTATTATAGGCCTGCTTAACGCGGTATTTATGATAACGCTGAAAGATTTGATGATCTGTATAACAAACTACTTTTGTGTCTTCATCAATAAAACCTTCATGAATGGAAGTGGCAATAGGTGTAAACTGAATATCCGTATTAAGGTCTTTGAAAATAGAATGCAAACGCTCTAATTGCTTTGCCTGTTCTGCAAAAATGTACAACTCATAACCCCTGGCTTCATGCGTTTTTAAATCTTTTATCAAGAGATCAAATTGCCGGTTAAATGCAGGTTGCGGTTTTGTATTCAGTTCGATTTCAAAGCTGGAAAGATGCGGCTTATAACCAAATTCCACCAAATGATGTTGCAGTATTTGCCTTTCAATTGTTGCAGCAGGAACAAAGTCTTTTAGTTCAACTGTCTTCAATATCGTATTATCATCATCATCCTCTTCGGTGGACTGTGGACTATGGACTATGGACTCCAGATAATCTCCCAATTGCTCTTCCTGCTCATTAATCACTTCCCGGATAACATCCCAGTCTTTTATCCAAACTACAGTTTGTTCAGGCAAAAATTCAAGCAGGGAAATTTTCTCATCGCTTTCAAACTGTGTATCAATATTTGGTATGATAGAAACCTGCAACAGTTTTCTTTCACTCAACTGCGATTCGGGATCGAATATGCGGATGCTGTCAACATCATTGCCAAATAACTCAACGCGATAAGGCTTCTCATTGCCAAAAGAATAAATATCCAAAATGCCGCCACGTAAAGCAAACTGGCCTGGTTCATATACAAAATCTGTTCTTTCAAAACCGTACATCACAAACAATTCAAGCAGGCTGTCGAGGTTAAGCGTATCATTTGTTTTTATGTGAATGATGTTACTGCTTAACGTTTTTGACAATACCACTTTCTCAAACAACGCTTCAGGATAAGTGATAATGATGCCTGACGGCGCAACTGACATTTTGGTTAAAGCTTCCGTGCGCAGCATAACATGGCTGCTGTTGAGATGTTTAAAATCTTTCTTGCTTTTGAAAGAAGAAGGAAAATAAAACAGGTTCAATGCCTGGGTTAAATTTTCCAGCGTGTTGTGAAAATAAGCTGCTTCTTCCGCATCATTCAAAACAACCAAATGTGCTGCTGCATTGTTTGTTTTATCATTCTGATATTTATCAAACAAAGCCGCTAAAACAAATTCGGCACTGCTGCCCTGTAAATTTTTAAGAAATATTTTTTGAGTATCGGCAAAAGTAAGCCTGTCCGCCAGGTGAAATAGGCGGGGATGTTGTTTGTACTTATCCAGTAACGCACCAAGATTCATAAACGCGGTGCAAAGTTAGTTCATTCAGCGTCAAATTTTAAATCATAGATTATAGATTCGCCTGTTCCCTATAAATTATAATAATTATTAACGTAAGGTTTGCAGGCAAACAACCTTTCCATCCATTGTAGTTACGATAATTCTATCGCCCGAAACCGCAGTAATATTCGTAATGAGCGCATTTGAAATTTTATGTTTCCATAAAACGGATCCATCTTTATTAACAGCTATAACAGTGCCATCATCAGAAGGCACATAGATTAAACCATTATCTGCAACAATTGCTGTTGGTGCAATTTCATATCCCAAATTAGTGTTTGATTTAAAATCAACTTGCATACTGTCAGCTTTGGTAGAAAAGCCAATCAATTCGCCTTCCATTGTTTTTGCATAAACCAATGAACTGTCTTCTGATAAACCCATTGATTCCCGCACACGGTGTAGAGGATCCTGTTTCCGCCAGATAACATTGCCCGTTTCTGCATCAAAACAGGTTGCATAACGATCAGGCGCCACAATAAATACACGGTTGTTTGCAGCAACAGGATAGCAGGCTGCGGGTGAATACATGCGGTTGGCAGCGCCGTTATTCCACTTCCATACAAGCGTTCCATCTTCCGCGTTTAATGCATAAAATTCCGTACCCCACGTGCCAAAATATATTTTATTATTATAGAACAAGGGTTTGTCAACCACAAAACCCTTGACACTATCATAACTCCATTTTAATTTTCCTGTCTGCAAATCAATCGCACGGAATTTTCCATCAGCAGCACCTATATAAACAATACCATTTTTAATTAATGGCGAGGCTACAACAGGCTTATTGGTTTCTAGTTTCCAGTGCGGTTTCCCGTTATTTACATCCAGGCAATAAATATTATTATCGGTTGATGCAACAACAGCAAGATTATTTCCAGCCACAGGCGTTGAATAAATTTTACCATTGGTTTTGTACGACCAGGCTTTTTTACCATTGGTTTTATTCAATGCGTAGATAAAGCCTTTTGAATTGCTTGCTATCACAAGGTTACCTGATACTGCAACACCGGAGCCTATATCGCTGTTATCCGTAAATTCCCAAACAGTTTGTACATTCTTATAAGTTGAATTAACTGCATAAGAAGGCCGGTAGTAAGTGCTTGAACCTGCCTTAAAATGGTGCTTATATAATGCCACCTGCGCCCATTGGTTTTCTTCGCCGGTAACGGGATTGCGTTCTGTATAAGTTGCCGTATCATTTTGTATGGTAACGATGTTATAACCGCCAACATCTTTTCTTGCGCGAAGATTAGAGCGACCCATAATGCCGGGAATACCTTCGAAATTTAGCTGGTGATTGGCATGGCCGTGCCCACAGATAATGAGTTGTGTGTTTCTTGTTTTTAAAAGATCAATTACATCGTACCAGTTATTTAAAGAACTATCCATTGGATAGTGATTCACAAAAATGACTGGCTGCTTTTTATTCTTAAGATGTTTCAATGTTGAATCGAGCCACACAACATTTTCCCTTGGCACCTGGCCAGGGCTCATGCGCATGTTTGGCCCACAGGCCGATCCGATAAAATAATAGCCGCCAAAATCAAAGAAGAAAGTTTCTGCACCGAACATTTTTTTGAAACTGTTGGTACCGCTTTCGCTCCAGTTGGCATCGTGGTTGCCGGGAATAATGTGCCAGGGCTTGTTTAAGCTATCCAGTATTTGTTTGGCAATACTAAATTCAGAGTCTGAACCAAAATCTGTTATATCACCGGAAAGAATTACAAATGCAATGGACGGATCGTGGTTGAAGCTTTGCACTGTTCTGCGCAGATCATCTTCTGAATTATTACTCCCGATATGTGTGTCGGACACATGCGCAAATTTAAAACCATCCTGGGCTTCAGTTATGCAAAAGCTTAATGTCAATACAATTACAAACAGTACTTTCTTCATGCTTATAAAATAAAAAAGCACAGGTTTTGCACCTGTGCTTTATATAAAACAATTTTATTACCAGCCTTCCGTTTGAGAAAGCGTATAACCCTTATCCTGGTATTCTTCAACCTGCGTTTGCCCCACAGGAGACATGTAATTCTTATCTGAAAATCCATCCCTGTTGGCGGCATTTTCTACCACCCAGAAACCTACCATATCAGCAGCATTTGTTCCGTCATAGGTAACAATTGTACCGTCCGCCTTTTTCACTTTTACATTCCCTTTTGTAGCGGCTGCATCGGTTAAAGCGGTTGGCAGTTCAACAGGCAGGTTCACCCAGGGACCAAGAAAGTAATCGGGATTAGTGCTGAAATCCATATACTGAAGTTTCTTCCATCTTTTCAGGTCTAACAAACGGAAGCCTTCAAATACAAATTCCATCCTTCTCTCTCTGCGAATTTCCCATATTAATGCCGGCACATCGGCATCTCTTGCCGGATCATCCGGAAGCGATGATAATGTAAGTGGCGCTGTTTTCTGTACACCTTTCGCAATCGCATCTGCATCCAAAGGACGGCTACGGATGGCATTGATTGACTGATCCAAATCTACCTGTGTAACTGCAGGGCCGCCATAATATTGTGCAAGCACAGCCTTTGCCTCAATCCAGTTTAAAACCACTTCGCCTAACCGCATTACCGGCGCATCACTTGTGTTGGTATTGCTTCCCCATGCAGCAGGATAAGTTTTACCGATATAGGTAATGGCTTCCCTGGATGCAAATTTATAGCCATACAACAGTGTGGCAGAAGCCGGGTTGGCATTATCAATAAATGAAGCCTCAAAACGGGGGTCTCTTGTTTTGGCAAGATTGGCAATGGAAAAATCATCAGCGCCCGGTTCAGAAGAATGTTCCCACACATTACCGTCATTCATAATAAACGATTTGGCCAATACAAGATTTGGATCCACGCCCACCACTTCAGTGCCATTGGAATAAGAACCTATGCAATGGGTTATTGACAAAGCGGCATCATACTTCCTGTATAATAACACTTCCGGGTTACCGGCGAGGTTTTCGGAGGAAAACAATGCTTTAAAATCGCTGCCAAAATTATACTTACCGCTGCTCATTAC
>JAEWBD010000273.1 GCA_023391315.1 Bacteroidota bacterium
TAATTAAAGAAGGCGATGTGCAATGGATGACGGCAGCATCAGGCGTTTTGCATAAAGAATATCACGAAGAAAATTTCAGTAAAAGAGGTGGTGATTTCCAGATGGTTCAATTGTGGGTAAACCTTCCTGCAAAAGATAAACTGAGCAGGCCTAAATACCAGGCGCTTTCAAATGAAAATATCAATCGTTATTATCTTGAAAATAATAGCGGTGAAATTGAAGTAATTGCCGGCGCTTATAAAAATATAAAAGGTTCTGCCAGCACTTTTACACCGGTTAATCTGCTGAATGCTAAAATAAAAAAAAGTTCTTCTGCAAACTTTAATTTCCCATCAAACTATAATACTTCGCTACTGGTAATTGAAGGCAGCATTATTGTAAATGGTACGGAAAAAGTTGCGCCTGATAATTTCGTATTGTTTAAAAATGACGGCGAAACATTTACGGTTGAAGCAGCTCAGGATGCGGTTGTTTTGGTCTTAAGCGGTGAGCCTATTAATGAACCAATAGCTGCACACGGGCCGTTTGTAATGAATACAAGGGAAGAAATTATGCAGGCTTTTGACGATTATAACAAGGGCAGGTTTGGTTACCTGGCAGATTAGGATTAGGTTTCGTGTCAAGTTAAACCTGTTAGGTTTAACCATAAAAAAATCCCGCAGCAATGCGGGATTTTTATTGGTATATCTTTTAACAGCAATATTTAAGCTGTAGCTGTTGCTTTCTTTGAAAGTTTGCGCTTAAGATTACTTGCCTTGTTTTTATGAATAACACCTTTTTTTGCAAGCTTGTCAATCATAGAAACAACGGAGGGAAGCGATTCGCCATATGCCTTTTCATCAGCAGAAGCCTTTAAATCGCGAATGGCATTACGGGTAGTTTTGCCATAATATTTGTTACGTTCCCTGCGCTTTGCTGCCTGGCGCACATCTTTCTTGGTAGCTTTATGATTTGCCATAATAATTTTTTCGGACGGCAAAGGTAAGGGATTAGCAGGTTTTATCAGCAAGTTTTCAGTACTTAATTTCTTTCAAAACTATTTGCGGGCACTATAAAAACGCGTTCTTAATTAATTTTTAACCTGTTATTTAGAAAATTAACTTCATCTATCTCCTGTTAAAATCAACGATATTTGCATTCTAATTATATAAAACCTCGATAAATTGCCTCCATGAAGGATTTTTCATACATCACGAGCTCGCATCCGGCATATATTGAAAGTTTATACCAGGATTTTAGAAAGGATCCCAATAGCGTGGATCCTGAAATGAAGAAATTTTTTGAAGGATTTGATTTTGCCGTTTCAAACGGTAATGCCAACGGAAATGGCAAACACACAAGTTCCGCTGCAGGTGCTATAGATACTACTGAAGTTTTAATACCTGTGGAAACCACTGAAACCTTAACCTCTAATCCGTTAGCCAAAACAGATTGGATGAAGGAAATTCGTGTGTACAGGCTTATTCTCGGCTATAGAAATAAAGGCCATCTTATTGCCGACACAAATCCTATACGCAAACGGAAAGACCGCCATGCCAATCTTGACCTTGCTTTTTTTGGGCTCAGCGAAGCTGATCTTGACAAAACTTTCCAGGCGGGAAATCTGGTGGGTTTGGGCGAAACAACGTTGCGTAATATTTTAAGCCATCTTAAAGCCTGTTATGCTTCGCATGTGGGTATTGAGTTTAAATATATCAGCGATCAAAAGCAAATTGACTGGCTTACGAACGAAGTGGAAAGGAAATTTGTAAACCCGCTTCCGATTGAAACTCAAAAGCGAATCCTGGAAAAACTTAACCAGGGCGTAATGTTTGAAAAATTCCTGCATACAAAATATGTGGGCCAGAAGCGGTTTTCACTGGAGGGCGGCGAAACCACTATACCGGCGCTGGATTCAATAATTCAAATCGGGGCAGAACATGGCGTGGAAGAAGTAGTGATAGGCATGGCGCACCGGGGAAGGTTAAATGTGCTGGCCAATATCTTAGGCAAAACGTATGAACAAATCTTCAGCGAATTTGAAGGCACGGCCAAGCTCGACCAGACAATGGGCAGCGGCGATGTGAAATACCACATGGGTTTTGGCAGCGAGGTAGAAACAAAAAGCGGTAAAAAAGTTCACCTTAAATTAATGCCTAACCCTTCGCACCTGGAAGCTGTTGACCCTGTTGTGGTGGGTTTTGCAAGGGCTAAAGCCGATATTTTATACAACAGCGAATACGATAAAATTCTTCCCATACTTATACATGGCGATGCATCCGTTGCTGGCCAGGGCATTGTATATGAAGTGATACAAATGAGTGATTTAAAGGGATATTATACCGGCGGCACCATTCATTTTGTAATCAATAACCAAATTGGTTTTACCACCGATTTTGATGATGCAAGAAGCTCAGATTACTGCACTTCATTAGCCGGCGCCATCCAGGCGCCTGTTTTTCATGTAAACGGCGATGATCCTGAAGCTGTGGTTAAATGCGTTGAAATTGCCACGCGTTACCGGCAGGAGTTTAACCAGGATATTTTTATTGATATGGTTTGTTATCGCCGCCATGGCCATAACGAAGGAGACGACCCGAAATATACACAGCCACATATGTATAAACTTATTGACGGGCATGCAAACCCCAGGGAGGTTTATACCAAATACCTGATAGAACATGGTGAGGCAGATGCACAGGAGCTTGCAAAAGGCATGGAGAAAAAGTTTTGGGAAGATTTGCAGGAGCGCCTTGATGAAGTAAAACAGAACCCGCTACCTTACAGGTACCAGCAGCCGGAAGAATGGTGGCGCAGCCTGAAAAAGGCAACACCTGAAGATTTCAATGCGTCGCCGGTTACTGCCATTAGTGAAGAGCAATTGAAATTTTTATTTGACGGGCTGATGAGATGGCCCGAAGATTTTCATCCTTTAAGAAAGGTTGAAAAACTGCTCCAGGAAAAAATTAAATTGTTTACAAACGAAAGGAAGATTGACTGGGCCACCGGCGAATTATTAGCCTATTCATCTTTATTAACCGAAGGGAACATTGTTCGTATGAGCGGGCAGGATGTGTGCCGCGGCACCTTCAGCCACCGTCATGCCGTGCTGCGCGATGAGAATACAGATCAGTCTTATAACCGTCTCAATCATTTTAACGAAGAGCAGAAAAAATTCTTTATTTATAATTCTCTGCTGAGTGAATATGGCGTGCTTGGTTTTGAATATGGCTATGCGCTTGCTAACCCAAATGCGCTTGTTTTATGGGAAGCACAGTTTGGTGATTTCAGCAATGGCGCACAAACCATGATCGACCAGTTTATTGCCGGCGGCGAACAGAAGTGGAATCGCATGAACGGCCTTGTAATGTTGTTGCCGCATGGCTATGAAGGCCAGGGCCCTGAACATAGCAGCGGCCGCATGGAGCGCTATCTTCAAATGTGTGCGCAGTTAAATATGGTGGTTACGAATATTACAACGGCTGCCAACTTTTTTCACGCTTTAAGGCGCCAGCTTGCCTGGAATTTCCGCAAACCACTTATTAATTTCTCTCCAAAAGCTTACCTGCGCTACCCCGGCAGTTATAGCGATATAAATGAATTTACCCAGGGCGGGTTTAAAGAAGTAATTGATGATACCGCCATTACAGATGTATCATCGGTAAAGAAAGTATTGTTCTGCAGCGGTAAATTATATTTTGAACTGGCAGAAAGAAAGCAAAAAGACAAGCGTAACGATATTGCGCTTATCCGCGTTGAACAGGTTTACCCTTTGCCGGTTAAGCAATTGAATGAGTTGTATAAAAAATACAATAAAGCCGTATGGTTCTGGGTGCAGGAAGAACCGCTTAATATGGGTGCTGCATCATTCCTTCAAATGAATTTAAAGAATATCAATTATGGTGTGATAAGCAGAAGCGCCAGCGCCTCCACAGCGAGCGGTTATGCAAAAGTGCATGCACAGGAACAGGCGCAGATAATTGATACAGCATTTAGCATTTAAAACCCTTGCCTTAAAGGGAGTTTTCGAAAATGACTAATATCTTTGAACAGTTCAAAATAAAAATATAAAACACTCCCTTAGGGAGACGGAGGGCTTATGATTGAAATAAAAGTTCCGGCAGTAGGAGAGTCTATCAGCGAAGTAACCTTACTAAAATGGTTGAAAAAAGATGGTGAATATGTTGATCGCGACGATGTAATAGCAGAGCTTGAAAGTGAAAAGGCAACGTTTGAAGTAAATGCCGAACAAAGCGGTGTTATAAAACTTATTGCCAACGAAGGCGATACACTGAACATTGGCGCCGTGCTTGCCAATATAGATGAAAAAGCAAAAGCCCCCGATGCATCATCAGCCGCAATGGCTACCGGTTTAAAACGTCCTGAAGTAATTGAACAGGCAGAAGAACCTCAGTCAAAAGAAACCGTTACAGAAAAAGCTGCAGCCCCAATTGCAGAAACCAAACCCGCAGCAGGTAAAGGTATTATCGAATTAAAGGTGCCAACGGTTGGCGAATCCATCAGCGAAGTAACTTTATTAAAATGGACCAAAAATAACGGTGACTTTGTTGAACGTGATGAAGTAATTGCTGAAATGGAAAGTGAAAAGGCAACATTCGAATTAAACGCCGAAGAGGCCGGTGAATTAACGCAAGTAGTTAAAGAAGGTGATGTAATTCAAATAGGCGATGTGGTTGCTACAATAAATACTGACGTGGCGGCGCCGGCAAAACAGTCAACTGTCAACGGTCAACAGTCAACAGAAAAGAAAGAAGAAAAACCACAGCCTGCGGCTGCTGTGCAACAGCCATTGGCAGACGTAAAAGCCACGCCGGTTGCATCAGCTATAATTGCAGATAAAAAAGTAAATCCATCTGATATAAAACCTACCGGCAGCAACGGCAGGATATTAAAAAGCGATGTGCTGGAAGCTTTGTCTCATCCAGCCAAACAACCATTTAAAGGCCAGGAATTAAACAGCCGTAATGAACGCAGGGAACGCATGAGCAATCTGCGCAAAACCATTAGCCGCCGCCTGGTTGAATCGAAGAATACCACTGCAATGCTTACTACTTTTAATGAAGTAGATATGACACGCATTATGGAAGTGCGCAAGCAGTACAAGGAAATTTTTAATAAAACACATGGCGTTAACCTTGGCTTCATGAGCTTCTTTGCAAAGGCCTGTGCTATTGCATTAAATGAATGGCCTGCTGTTAATGCTTATATTGATGGCGATGAACTGGTATATCATGATTATGCGGATATAAGCATAGCTGTAAGCACGCCGCGTGGTTTAACCGTGCCGGTTATACGCAACGTGGAAAGTTTAAGCATGGCTGATATTGAAAAGAAAGTAATTGAGCTTGCGGGTAAGGCGAGAGACAGCAAACTTACCGCTGAAGATTTACAGGGCGGAACATTTACTATAACCAATGGCGGCGTGTTTGGCAGCTTAATGAGCACGCCTATCATTAATCTCCCACAAAGCGCTATACTGGGTATGCATAAAATCCAGGAGCGACCGATTGCCATAAACGGGCAGGTTGTAATAAGGCCGATGATGTACCTGGCTGTAAGTTATGATCACCGCATAATTGATGGAAGAGAAAGTGTAAGCTTTTTGGTGCGTGTGAAAGAATTACTGGAAAACCCTGAATTGTTATTGTATCCAAAAGATCCAATCAAGTCATTGCTTGAAATTTAAGAATGTTCGAAAGATCTATAAAAAGGGCTGAAAATTTTCAGCCCTTTTTTTGTAAAAATTTTCTCCGGGTATAAAAGAAAAGAAATATAGCTGCAATGCCCGCAAGTATAATCCACCATATATAATTATGATTTGAAGCGTCCACATTCACAGCATCTGTGTTTCCTATTAACACCATATTTGCCCAGTAATAAGGCAGCAGCTTTTCTTTGCTGCTGTTCTTTATAAAATATAACTTGGCCTTTTGCAGCGCCTCGTCTTTATTCATGCCCTCAGATAAATACTGGTTAAACTTTTTTGAAATTTTGTAAATGGATTGTTCATCGGCTTTCCAAAGTGTAGCTGCTATTGCCGGAATGCCCGCGGCTGCAAAGCCTCTTGCCAGGCTATAAACGCCTTCACCCGTTGCATTTTTGCCAACGTTTGTTTCGCAGGCGCTTAGTAAAACCAATTGTGTTGCCGGGTTATTTAAGAGCTGTAATTCTGATAAATGAATAACGGAATCCCACATAAGTAAAACCGGTTCGTTGCTTGAAGTATCAGCACTTGCATGGGAGAAAATATTGATGATTGAATAATTGGAAGCATTAGTAAAAAAATTATTTCTTGTCGCATTTTTATAGGTAAACAATAGAACATTTTTATAGAAACCCGCGCATTCCTGCATTGCAGCGTCTGCATATTGAAGCGCAGGCACATGAAGATCATTTGAAAAAGATACCGGAGCAAATCCTATAAAACTGCCTTTGGCTGCGCTGTTTTTAAACTGCTGCATTAAAAGCCCTGCTGAGTAAACATAATCGAAGCTGTAGTTATTAATTAAAAAAGATTTGCCGTTATTATCTGAACATAAAGCTTCGAATGGAATTAAACTATTATCAGTGCAAATTATTATTCTGCCGTGTGGCAAATTCAAAGGTTGAAAGATTGATGCGAAGAGTGAGTTAGATAAGTTGATGAAATAATTATAATTACTGTTGAGCCGGTTTTTATCAGCGCATAATTCGCTGAATGTGGCAATCTGCTTCTTAATATTTTTAGCGGCGGGTATTCGAAGAAAATTGACATTGTCTGCTTTTATTGCCAATGCATATAAAACTGAATCGCTGAAAAAATAATGCACAAAACATTGTTTTGATTTGCTTAGGAACGTTTGTAATGTTTCAAGCTTTGGTACTTCATCGGCATATTTATATTGATAATAAAGCGGATATTTTTGTTCCAGCGATTTTATATAATGCTCGAAATTATCTTTTGCATTTAGTAACTGTAATTGTACGTTTTGAAACTCTTTATCCTTTTCGTCTAAGGCAGCAAGCTTTTGTTCAAGTTCTACAATTTTAAACTGATAGCTTTCTTCTCGCTTTGTTTCCGCTTCCGGCAAATAAGCAGTGGCATTTAATTCATTGAGTTTATCACCTAATAAAACCGCCCTGCTTTTTTCAAAAAAATAAAATGCCAGCGATGGATTCTTATCAAGATAACAGGCTTCAATTGCAATTGCATAAAACTGGTTTGTTTTGTCGCGCCAGTAAATCTTGCTTTGTTCACTTATATGTTCATGTCGTATTTGAGTGATGACAGAATCGGTAACAAGCGCCGTTTGAATACAGGCCTTAAGATAGGCTGTATTATTATTCCGGTGATATTCCTCAAGCAATAGCTCAGTTTTGTTTTTCATTAAAGTTATAATCAATTCAGCCTTGTTGCCAAATACACTTATTTTATTGATGGGGGGATTTTGTAAAATGCCCGAAACATTAAATTTTAAAGTGTTCATTGCTTTTAGATACAGATTCCCAGCTTCGGTTAGCTTGTTTTGTTTAAAATGAGACTCTCCATAGTTTAAATAGGCAAATGATAATTTGACTGAACGATCAACAGGGTCTGTTATTTTTCCTGCATAATATAAAAACCGCTCATAGCATTTTGCAGCATTTTTATAATCGCTTAATCCATTATAAAAATTTCCAAACTCGTTATAATCCGCACCAATGTTTGAATAGGAAGTTGTTTTTAATCTGTAATTGATAGCCTCATTATAATAGTATTTTGCAGAATCAAATACTCTTTTGTTATTGTAAATTAACGCAAGGGTTTTATAAGCTGTTGCTAATTCAAATGCATCATTAATTTTTTTTGATGCATTTAAGGCTACATAAGCAATGGGCAAACTTGCTTCAATATTATTTTGAAAAAACAAAGCTTGCGCCTGCATATTTAAAAAATTCGTTTTTGCAGATGTGTTATTTTCGATTTCAGCCAAATGTGCGCCCTTTATACTTTCCTCAACAGCTTTTTGATAATCTCCTGAAGAAAAGTAAATGTTAGCTTTTGCTGTTCTTGCATCTAAGGCAAAAGTGTTAGTATCTATAAATTTGGAAGCAAGATTGATTGAACTATCATAGTTTTTCAATGCCTGTGGATAGGATAATAAGGTTTCAAAAGCAGAGCCAAGGTTGAAAAAAGCATTGATGTTTAAATATATGGATGATCCTGTATTAGAGGCGTTATTAACCTGCAGGGCTGCCTTTGTAAATTTTATAGTACTGTCATAATCGTGATTGACAATATATTCATACTTCCCTATTTTTAATAATATCCACGCATAAACAGAATCCTTATCTTTTAGAGATCTGGATGCAGCTTTTTCCAACACATAAAAATCCTTTAATTTTTGCTTATCAGAGATTGATGAATTATCCTCTATAGCAAAAACTTTATTTAAAATTTCAGGCTTGGATAGGCTTTGGCTCTCTAAGTCTGAAAGAAAAAAAGAAGTAAATAAGTATGCAATCAAATACCTGTACAGCATCACATTAAATTGTCAGTAAAACTGGCCTAATTTAATATAATGCCGTACAACAGCAGAACAAATTTTTTATGAGGCTGCCCGGGAATTAAAAAGAGTGTTATTAATAAAGTTATTTGGGCTTGGTTTGCTTTGTTGTCCCTGTTGGAGCGGTTTCACTTGCCGCACTTGCCGTAGGTTGAACGATCACATCTTTTTTTGTTTTTGTCTTTGCCATAAAACTGGTGTTTTGATTTAATATTTGAATTTTACCTATTAGTCGTGGTTAATACAAATAGGGGAAGCAAGTTATCAAATTTATCGGTGTATGATCTTATAAATTATTTAAAGGTTTTCTTTTTAATGATGAAAGCCCCAGGTATAAGTATAAGCAATAAACCCGCTAACCATAAATAAGCACCGGAATAATTCGGCTGGAGCTGAATCGCATCCGCATTTCCAATCAGTATCATATTCGCCCAATAATAAGGCAACGTTTTTTCACTGCTGTTGTTTTGTATAAAATCTAATTTGGCTTTTTGCAGTGCCTCATCTTTAGTCATCCCTTCAGATAAATATTGATTGAATTTTTCTGAAATAGCATATATCGTTTGCTCATCCGCTTTCCACAAAGTTGCCGAAACCGAAGGAATGCC
>JAEWBD010000472.1 GCA_023391315.1 Bacteroidota bacterium
TGATATGGCAGAAGGCACGGCCATTCAGCGTTTATTTAAACCTCCCTACCCTAAAATGAGTTCTACAAAATCATTTACAGGTCATACTTTAGGTGCAAGCGGTGGTATTGAAGCAGTATTCTCTTCACTGGCTGTAAAATATGGTTTAATCTACCCGAACCTCCGGTTGCAAACGCCCATTAAAGAGTTTCCATTTTCTGCAGAAACTATGTTCTCAAAACAACCGGTAAAATATGTGCTTTCCAACTCCTTTGGCTTTGGCGGTAATTGTTCTTCATTAATTTTTTCAAAACTGTAAAATGAAGAAGATATACATCCGTTCGGCTTCATGCATAAGTGCACAGGAAACTTTCCATAATGGTTTATTCACAGGCGCTCCGGTTGAATACACGGAAACGATACTGCCTTTTGCAGAGCCTTCCTATAAAGATTTTATGGATGCAAGGCAACTGCGCCGCATGAGTAAAGTAGTGCGCACCGGTGTTACCACAGCATTGCGTTGTTTAAAAGAGGCAGGTGTTGAAACAGTTGATGCCATTGTTTCAGGCACGTCGTATGGATGCATGGAAGATTCCGAGAATTTTCTGAAGAGCATTGTTTTACAGGATGAGGAGGCGCTTTCGCCAACATCATTTATTCAATCCACGCATAACCTGGTGAGCGCACAAATTGCCTTAACATTAAAATGTCATAATTATAATACAACGTATGCGCACCGGGGCTTTTCTTTTGAACATGCATTAACCGATGCCATGTTGCTGTTGAATGAACAAAGCGCTGAAAATGTATTGACTGGCAGTGCCGATGAAATGACAGATTTTACCTGGCATGTATTGCGCAGGTTTGGACTGTTTAAACCACAGGCTATTTCAAATTTTTCCTTGTTTAATTCTAAAACACGCGGAAGCATAGCGGGACAAGGAAGTAGCTTCTTTTTACTATCCGGCACTCGTAATGAAAATGATTATGCGCAAATTAACGGCATAGAACTTATTTATAAAGCCAGTGGCGGTGATGTAAAAAATGAAGCTGCGAGATTTTTATCTACACAAAAAATAAATGCGGGTGACATTGATTTGCTTATTACAGGAAGAAATGGAGATGTAACACAGGATAAGATATTTGATGATATAGAGAATAATGTTTTTTTGGATGTTGCTTCCATAAATTATAAACATCTGTGTGGCGAATACCCTACATCTTCCTCCTTTGCATTGTGGCTTGCAGCCAATATTATTAAACAGAAACAATTGCCGCCATGCTTTAAAGAAACCGGTGTTAATGCTGAAAAGATAAACCGTATTTTAATTTATAATTGTTATCAGCGCAGCTATCACTCATTTATATTAATTTCAAAATGCAATTAACCGGATGCTGAAAAATACGCTTTATATTATCCAACATAGTGAACAGACAACCAATTCAATTGAGGCATTGATTGCATTAAACAGCGCTCATGAAATATTCATGGGCCATTTTCCTGTAAGGGCTGTTTTGCCCGGAGCCTGCATGCTCCAAATAATAAAAGAACTTTTAGAAGAAGCGCTTCATTCAAAACTCCGGTTGATTAAAGCCGATGAAATAAAGTTCCTGCGTGTAATTGAACCGGAAGCAAATACTGTTATCAGTTTTTCAATCGATTTTGAACAAGTGGAAGAAAATGTTTTTAACGTGAATGCTAAAATCCTGAAAGCCGGTGTGGTTTGTTATAAAATGAAGGCATCATATAAGCACGTAAATATTTAAATTTCACCAACCCTTCTGATTAACCGTGTAATAAAATCTTTCTCTGCCTGCATATTGGTTTGCGTTATCGCTAAAGACAGGTATTTTTTTGCACTAAACTTATCATGTTCCAGTAAATACAGTTTCCCCAAAGTGGCGTTCAATAAAAAATATTGATGCATAAATGCATTTTGCTCCAGCCTTTTTAAAATGGAAAATGCATCTGCTTTATTGCCTGCATAATACAACGCAATCGCATAGTTTAATTCAATAAAAGGATTTGAATTAAGCTGTAGTAACTTTAAATAAAGACCTTTGATAGTATGCCAGTCCGTAGATTTAAAACTCGTTGCATTGCAATGCAGGTAAGCAATGGAAGCTTCGTAATGGTACACCGCTACAACATTATCTTTTGAATCGTGGAGATGTTTCCAGCCAAGCATAATTAAATCCCCGTTCCATAAACTGCGGTCCTGTTCTTCAAGGTCAAGCAGTGCCCCTTCTGAAGAAAATCTTGATTTTAATCTTGCCGCGTTAAACAGCATCAATGCATACAAGGCCTTTGTTTCTTTATTGGCAAAGCCGCTTTCCAGTAATATTTTCGTCATGATCAATGCATCTTCGCAAAGTTTTTCGCGTATCAATTCTTTGCCCCACGATGATTTATAACCTTCATTAAAAACCAGGTAAAGAATTTTATGCACGATGGGCAATCGTTGACCTAATGCACCTGCCGTTAATTCTTTAAACAATATCTTTTCATCCCTTATCTTTTGCCTTGACCGTGTAAGCAGTTTATCAATGCCATCAATGCTCATGGCGAGTATTTTGGCAATGGATTCAACTTTTAAATTGATGACATATTTAAGTGTGACAACCACCTGCGCCTTTGGTGAAAGATCGGGATGCGCACAGGCAAACAATAACTTCAGTTCATGATCTTTTATAAGTGGTTCAGAAAATATGGTTTCATGAATCACTGAACTTTCAATTTCGTCAGCAGGTAAATATTTCTTTTCTTTTAGCTTGTTAATGGCTTTATTGCGGCATACCATAAACAGCCATCCTTCCATATTTGCCGGAACATTATTATCTCTCCATGAAGTTAATGCAGATGAAAAAGCATCCTGTACAATGTCTTCTGCCGTTTCAATATGCATGTTGCGAAAACAATACAACAGCATTGCAATCATTTTGCCATATTGCTTTTTATATAGCTGGTCAACCTGTTGCTGCAAGTTATACATCAGCCCATCATTGTTGCTGTAAGCATGGGCCTTATTTCAAGCGCCATTGATCCATCCAAAATATAAGGGCATGTTTGCGCAATCGCAATGGCCTGCGCCATGTTTTCAGCGTGCAGTAGAATAAAGCCGCTTATACATTCCTTTGCTTCAATAAAAGGCCCGTCAGAAACTACATTGTCTTTTGTAATGTAGCTGCCATTTGTTTTCAGCGGGTCGCCACCTTTATAATTGCCCGACGCAGCAAGCCCTTCGCACCATTTCGTCATTTCCTGTATGCGCTGTTGTTGCGTTCCCTCTTCTTTTAAACGTTGCAGGTCTTCCCTTACAATAAACAAAAAATTTTCCATTAAAATATGCTTTTTGGTAATGAAATTTTTATGTTATCAGCTGCAGTATTTCATGGCATCGTCCCTTGTGTCACTCCCTTGTACAACAAATTTTCAGGCAGCTTTATCAGACTGGTTCAGTCTCTGAGACTGAACCAGTCGTTAAAGTGTTTACTATAACACATTTCATGCCTTGCAATTTACGTCGCAGAACGGCGAAATAAATACCTGCTTATTTGTTTAAACACAAAATAGAGCAACGATAACGCACATGCTATAATCAAACCAAATCTTATATATGTTGCGGTGGTTAAAGATATTCCAAGCCCGGTGCCCAGCGCAATATACCCGGCAAGGCAAACCGGGCATTTTGGTATCAGAACAAAAATAAAGGCAGAAACAGCCATTTTTATATAGTCTTTG
>JAEWBD010000474.1 GCA_023391315.1 Bacteroidota bacterium
CACGAATGGCGTCCGGCATATACATCATAGGCAAATAAGTATCTTCTTTTAAAAAGCTGGTATATTTTTTATCTTCTATGGCATCATGATATATTTCAACCGCATAATCTGTAGTGCCACCGCCGGGATCTGATTTATAACTGATCAAACCCGGATAACGCAGGCTACGTACATCAACACCAAAGCGCTTGTTATAATAATTGCACCAGAATTCGCCTGCATATTTACTAATACCATAAACGGTTATGGGTTCAATTATAGTTTGCTGCGGGCAATTTTTCCTGGGTGATGTGGGGCCGAAAACAGCAATGCTGCTTGGCCAGTAAACCTTTTGCAGGTTTTCTTCCCTGGCTATATCCAATACATTCAGTAAGCCCTGCATATTAAGGTTCCAGGCAAGGTTTGGATTTTTTTCACCTGTTGCAGAAAGTATGGCAGCAAGGAGATATATCTGTGTAACGTTCTGGCGTATTACCTGCACATGCAGCATTTCCTTGTTCATTACG
Organism: Bacteroidota bacterium; assembly: GCA_023391315.1. Lineage (GTDB taxonomy): Bacteria > Bacteroidota > Bacteroidia > Chitinophagales > Chitinophagaceae > Parafilimonas. Next base: position 507 of record JAEWBD010000474.1, read on the forward strand.
TCAAGCGAAACATAAGGGCCTGTGCCGCGGAGCAATGGATTTTCTTCCCGCAGGTCGCTGGCAATAACACTGGCATTGCTGTAAATTTTTCGCAACGCCATGGTTAGTTCCACACCTATCTGTCCGCTGGCGCCTATCACCAAAATTTTTTCCTTTATCACAAAGAAGTATTTATTGTTTTTGAAAGCAGCAAACCTAATGAAAGATTAATTTCGATATAATGGCTTTAAAAAATATTAACTGCTATGCCACCGGCTATGCAGCGTCTCTTTTTTATATCTTGTGAAGCTAAATGAGTAAGATGAAATATAGCCTGTTTTTTTTATTAATGACCTGTGTTGCCTGCAATAATGATCGTAGTGAAACTAATAACGGTGCAGATACAATAAAGGACTATGATACCGGAACTTCATCGTCCGCAGAAACTATATCAGAATGTTATGAAAATATAAATGGCAAAGACACGGTATTTTTAAGCATCTTCAGTCAATCGAAAGTTATTACAGGTTCGCTTGTATATAATTATTATGAAAAAGATAAAAACAGCGGCACGATCAAAGGCAACATGTATGGCGACACTTTAATAGCCGATTATATTTTCAACAGCGAAGGCGTAACATCAACGAGGGAAGTAGCTTTTTTAAAACGGGAGTCGGCTTTTATTGAAGGCTATGGCGATATGCAGGAGGAAGGTGGCAAAATGGTTTTTACAAACAGGAGTAGCTTAAGCTTTAGCGGAAAGCCGTTGCGAATGGTTAATTGCAAAGAAGAATGATAACCCATTAATATGGTTGATATTTGATGCCAAAGATTCAAAAGTCCGAAAGAAATTCATCTTTCGGACTTTCAGTTTAATCAATAGCCATCGCCATCAAGCATATTACCAAACCTTCCTAAAATACTGCCTTCTTCCTTTCGTTTATAAGTGCCATAAGCCAGTATGCGGGAAGCCAGCCTGCTGATAGGCAAAGATTGTATCCATACTTTGCCGGGCCCGCGTAATACTGCAAAGAATAAACCTTCGCCACCGAATATGGAATTCTTGATGCCGCCGATAAACTGAATGTCGTAATCAACGCTGCCACTAAAGCCAACGATGCAACCTGTATCAATTTTTAATGTTTCACCCGGCATTAATTCTTTTTGCTGCACAAAGCCGCCGGCATGTAAAAAAGCCATACCATCGCCTTCTATTTTTTCCATAATAAAACCTTCGCCGCCAAATAAGCCTGTACCCAGCCTGCGCTGAAATTCAATGCCAATGCTTACACCTTTGGCTGCGCATAAAAAAGCATCTTTCTGTGCAATGATTTTTCCACCCAGGTTATAAAGATCAAGCGGCACTATCTTGCCAGTATAGGGTGAAGCAAAGCTTACATGTTTTTTACCCTGCGACGTATTGGTAAAAGCCGTCATGAATAAATTTTCACCTACCAGCATGCGCTTGCCTGCACTAAATAATTTGCCCATTAAACTGGTATCCTGTTGCTGGCTGCCATCACCAAAAATAGTTTGCATGCTGATGCCATCATCCATCATCATAAAAGCACCGGGCTCTGCCACTGCTGTTTCACCGGGATCGAGTTCTACTTCCACATACTGTAGTTCTTCGCCAAAAATTTTATAATCAATTTCGTGATTGCGTATCATATCAAATAATTTTTCAGCGAATGTAAAAAAACATTTTGCGCATGCCTGCAAACTGTTATGCAAACGGTAGTTTTTATGTTTAACAGTTTATCATGTCTTAGATCATACATCTTCATCGGTTGCCTTCCGGAATTTAATTCACAATCGACGTTTTTATGTAAAGCATTAATCAGCTAATATTGTAATCAAACAAAAAATAAATAATGAGTACACCAAAACTTAACCGTTCACTGGGCCTGCAACTGGTAATTGTGCTTGTAATAGGAAATATTATTGGCTCCGGTGTATATAAAAAGGTAGCGCCTATGACGGCTGAATTGCATTCTTCAGGCTGGGTGCTTGTTTGCTGGGTGCTTGCGGGTATTATTAGTTTATTTGGTGCATTATGTAATGCTGAAGTGGCCGGCCTGCTTGCCGATACAGGCGGTGAATATTCTTATTATCAGAAAATATACAATAAATTTTTCGCCTTTTTATTTGGATGGAGTTTGTTTGCGGTGATACAAACCGCCGCTATTTCTGCGCTGGCCTATGTATTTGCAGAATCGCTTAACAGCGTTGTGCATTTTCCGGAGCTGCTGCCTTCAATGGCCGATATAAGTATTGGCGGCATATTTTATCCCTTTGCTGATCTAAGCGTTAAGCTGGTAGCTATTTTACTGATTATATTGCTTACATGGCTGAACAGCCTTGGCATTAAAGCCGGTGCTGAAGTAAGCATGGGTATATTGATATTAGTGTTTGGCAGCATCTTTACCATAATTGTTTTTGGCCTGGCCAGCAATGCCGCCGATATGGGCCGCATATCTATGGCGGTTGATAATAACACGCCTGTTACGGTGAGTGCCGTGTTTACAGCAATGCTGGCTGCATTCTGGGGTTACCAGGGTTGGGCTTCTGCAGGTTATGTTGGCGGTGAAATAAAAGATGCCAAACGCAATTTGCCAAAGGGCATTGTAATCGGCATTATAATCATTATTATTTTATACCAGCTTGTAAATGCCACTTATCTTTCTCTGTTATCTATTCCTGAACTGGATGAAATTTATAAAGCCGGTAATAAGATTGCAGCCATTGAAGCAGTAAGAAATTTTTGGGGTGATAATGGTGTTTTATTTATTTCTGTTTTGATTGTGATTACAACATTAGGCTGCTGCAATGCAACCATACTGTCAAGTTGCCGCACCTATTTTGCAATGGCAAATGAAGGATTGTTTTTTAAAGGCGTTGCTAAATTAAATAATAAACAGGCGCCTGTAAATTCATTATGGGTGCAGGGTGTTTGGGCCTGCATATTGGTATTGTCCGGCACTTTTGATCAATTGACTGATATGATCATTTTTGCCGTTTTTATTTTTTATGGCGCCACCACTTTAGGCGTGTTTATCCTGCGTAAAAAAATGCCTGATGCGCCGCGGCCTTATAAAGTGTGGGGCTATCCTGTTGTGCCTGCTATTGTGGTAATCTTTTGCGCAGTGCTGATTGTAAACACGGTATTCAGCCGTCCGAGGGAAGCTGCCATCGGCGCTGCTTTAATGCTTACCGGCGTGCCGTTGTATTACTGGTTTAAACGCAAGAATAATACACTTGCAAATAAAGATTAGATATACTGCAGCACTGCAGTTGTGCCCGGGTGAAGTTGGGCATATACATCTGTCAATTTTCTTACGGCTTCTCTTCCTTTGCTACCTAAAGCAATGGAGAAATCGTTTACATATAAGTCAATATGCTGGCGCATTACATGCTCGCTCATTTCCTGTGCACGCAGCCGCACATAATCACTTAATATTTTATAATTGTTTTTAAAAGAATATTCAACACTCTGTTTTATTAAACTATCCACTTGTTTTAAAACAGCTTTATCTATATCTTTTTTTGCAACGATGCCGCCCAGCGGAATGGGTAACTGTGTTGTTGTTTCCCAGTAATCGCCAAGATCAATCAGCTTATGCAGGCCTTTGTCCTGGTAAGTAAACCGGTTTTCATGAATAATTACACCCGCATCAACTTCACCATTTAAAACCGCATCTTCAATTTGATTGAATACCTTAAACACTTTATTTTTTGCGCCTGGGAATGCCAGCGAAAAAAGCATATGCGCCGTTGTGTTTTCGCCGGGAATGGCGATGCGCTTATCATCTAAATTATTTGTATCTATTGAAGATTTTGCAATCAATAAGGGCCCAACGCCCTTGCCTAATGCGCCGCCGCTTTCCAATAAAATATAATTATTTACAATCAGCGGCAATACGCCATAGCTTATTTTGCTTACATCCAGTTTTTGCTGCAACGCCCAATTATTAAGCGTTTGCACATCTTCAAGCACTACCTCAAAGTCAAGATTACCTGTATCTATTTTTTTATTTACCAATGCATCAAAAATGAAAGTATCATTGGGGCAAGGTGAAAATCCAAGCGTTAATTTCATATAACGACTAAGCCATTTTATAAAGTTTGTGAATGTATTTTATAAGCGTCGTATTAAGATTGTCAAGCGCTTCCCGCATCAGCCATTTGCTTTTATCCCTTTCGCCTACATAATTGCTCAATGCCCGTATCTGCATAAACGGTGTGCCGGTGCTGCGGCACACATAATGCAGCGCTGCACCTTCCATTGATTCAGTTACAGGATCAAATTTTTTAACGAGCTGCTTTATGCGTTCTTTGCGGGTGGTAATTTCATTTACAGTAATGCCGGTTACCGTTTTTAATTTAAGTAAATTGAATTTTTCTATATGCTGATTAGGCAATGCTGCCTTTTCGTAAGGATGATAGTTTGATCTTTCCAGCTTCATATTAAATAGGTCGCGCCACTTGCCGTTTTCTTCAACGCCAATATCGCCGGCCAGGTCCTTCTCCACAGCTACCACTTTCCCTAAATCAACAGAAGCATCAAAACATCCGGCCAGTCCTGCCTGCAGCAATAAATCAGGCTTTTCTTCCAGCACTAATTTTGCCAGTGAAAATGTTGAGGCCAGCATGCCCACACCCGACTGGTGAAAGTAAACTTTAAACCGCCTGCTTTTTTCAGTATATAATTTATCAAGCCTGGTAAAACAGGGCATCCATTCGCCAACTGTGGCCGCCGTAATAAATACACGCATAACGGCCAAATTTCGGGATTAATGTTAAAAGCAGCCGGTAAAATGACTGAAAGTTTTCAAGGTATATATTTAATATCACGATGAATACATCTCTTATTTTTTGCCGCAAACATGAATATTATTTTTAATTTGGCATGATTTTGATTTAGCTCAATTGTACTTTTTACATTGATTAACTAAATTCTGAAAGCTCTATATATGAGTACCAAAAAAATTTACCTTTTTATTTGCCTGGCTTTTTGCTCCCTGCTTTTTGCGAATTGCCGCAGCGGCCTTGTTACCATGACCAACGCCTGCTATAATGCTATTAAGGAAGGCAATGCTTACAATGATGCCGGCAACTACAGCGATGCTGTTGACAAGTTTAATATAGTGCTGAAAAAATGTGATGCTTATGATGCTAAGGAAAAAGGTTATGCAGGCCTTGCAACGGCATATAATGGTATGCAACAATACAGCGAGGCATTGAATGCCGCCAATGCCGGTTTAAAAATAAGCAGTACAAGTGTTGATAATATGTTTCAAAAAGCAGCGGCTGAACTAGGTTTGAATATGAAAGCTGAAGCAAAAGCCGATTTTGCAAAAGTGATTGATATGACAACGAAAAACAGGAATGTAAAAGACCGCGCTACAATTTATGCAAAAATTGCAGAGCTTGATCTTAAACAAAATATGTACAGCGATGCCATGAACAATGTGGATGCTGCTATACAAACAGATAATACC
>JAEWBD010000285.1 GCA_023391315.1 Bacteroidota bacterium
GCAATACCCACTGAACACATAGTAAGCGCATACGGACCTATTACATAAGCTGCAACAAAAGAAGAGCCGCCGGATGTACAATGTGTGCGATCGCAATTAATGCTGATGCGGCCCGGGCTGCGCAGCAATTGTGCAACGTGTAAAAACCTTCTTCTGATCACCTCAGCATACTGTACATCATTCGTATTAAATGCCTGTTGCAAGGCGCCTGCAATTCTTGCATAATTACCACGCGGCGCAATTGCATCTTTAAACACTTCATCTGTATTAAACTCCAGCAATTGCTGGTAAATATCATCAAGCCAGGTGAGTGTTTGGTTAACAATATCTGTTATATCTGTTTGATTGCAGTTGGCTGCTATATTTACTGTTGATGATGTTGTTGTTGAACCTGTAGTGCCGGTGGTTGTAGTTGTTGAAGTTGTGGCTGCAGTCGCACCTGCAACATCATCGCGTTGCAGCATGCCTGTTGGCGCATTATTGGTTTGCTGAACAACATGCGTTAATTCATGCGCTATTAATTTTTTGCCTTCATTGGTTTTGGGCTGGTATTGGCCGGCGCCAAAAACAATATTGTTCCTGTAAGTATAAGCCCGCGCATTTATATTTTTTGCTGATTGGTTAGCTGCATCATTTGTATGCAATTGCACATTTGAAAAATCATATCCCAACCTTGACTCAAAGAATGCCTTTTCATTTCCGCCCAAGTTTTTGCCGCCTTGTAAAGAAGATAAATAATTCTCCGTATCTGCTGTTGTATTTGCATTGTTTTCATCATTCTCCTTACGTTGTAATTTTTTTTCTTCCTCTTCGCAGTGTGCACATTTTCTTTGAACAACCGGCGGCATAAAAAAACTTTTGGCTGAAGCAAAGTTTTGCATGGGTATTACACCTTTTTCAATCGCATTTTCATCTTTATAATTATCTGCTTCACCTGGTTGCGTAAAAATGGTCCTGGGTTGAAAAAATGAAGGCCTTCCGGCATTTTGTAAATTACCGGCAACTGTTGATTTCGTTGTTATATCTGCTTTTGCAGTCATTAATATTTATTTTACCAGGCGCGTTTCTTTCTTCTTTCAACAAAATTTTTCATCACCTTATATTGTTTTGTATCCGGGTCTTTCATGGTGATGGCTGTTCTTAAATACCTGTTCCTTACCGCATCTTTATTGGTGCACCAGTTTTCATTAACGAAGCTTACAAAATCTGAGGGAAGGCTGCCTACGTGCGCCGACAAATCTACCATCGCATCAAACTCAGCCTGGTTAAGATCAACCTTTATTTTATTATGCACTTCGTTCATGTGCGTTTGCATATCCTGTTTTAATAATTCAACAGCGCGGTCCTTGGTGATGGCATTCCATGGCGAAGCGCAGGCACAGGTTTTTTTGGTTTTGCCGTCATCTGTGGTTTCTGTATTTATTGTGCAGGATGACTTTGGAAAGATGACATGCCCGTAACCAATAGTGCACTGCCCTTCCGAAGCTACATACGGTGTAAGAAACAAGCCCTCACCAGGATCGCCGTCAACTTTTGCATACTTGCCTGTAATACGATCAATCAATGTTTGCCCAACTTCCTTGGGCTGAGCCGGCGATGATTTTATGCACCTCTTTTTCAATTCTTTTTCAAGCGCATTGAAATATTCCATATTGCCTTCTTCCGCAGGATAATCTTCAGGTTGAATGGTATGTATATATTCATTGTAAGCATCATACTCACTTTGTAAAACATCGTCGCTTAATTCTGAAGGGTCTTTGTTGGTTTCCCTTTGAACAAGCGGCGAAGAAGATGCATCGCTGCTTTGTTGCACCACATGCGTTAATTCATGCGCCAGCAGCTTTTTCCCTTCGTTTGTATTGGGCTGATATTGATTTGAAGCAAAAACAATATTGTTGCCGGAAGTATAAGCCAGGGCATTTATATTTTGCGCCGACTGATGTGCGCTGCTATCATTATAAATGCGCACATTTGAAAAATCATAACCCATTTTTGATTCAAAAAAACTTCTTTCTTCTTTTCCTAAAGATTTGCCACCTGATAAATTGCCGATGTAGTTTTCTGTTTCAGCAGAAGTTCTTGGCACCTTATCATTATTTGGTTTACGCTGAATGGATGCGGGTTTAAAAAATGCATTGGCTGCAACATTATCCTGCTGAACTATTTTATCGGCAACCGCATTGGCTTCCTGTTCATAAACATCATTAGGTTGATTTATTGCAAGTTTTGCCTGGAAGAAAGCAGGCTTCCCTGTTTTGCTTCCGGCAACAGAATTTTTGTTCTTTTCAGCGAGGCAGTACATAATAGGTTAGCTGTATTTGTAAAATTAATCATCCGGTTAATATTCCGGTTGTTTATTTTTTTGCACGTTCAATCGTACAATTCATCCTTCATAATAGCAATTCATGCATTAAATTATGCAGGTTATGTAATTCGCAGAAAGTAAAAAGCATAATAGGGTTATTGCTTTTTATATTTGAATACCAAATTTATTCATGCGCCGCTGGTTACTCTTGTTTTTATTACTTTGTTTTTTGCTGCCTGTATTTTCACAACAGGCAAAACAATATGCTTTTACACATTACAGTACGGCTAACGGGCTTGTTTCAAACACCGTTTACAGTATAGTGCAGGACAAGCAGGGCTATATCTGGATGGCCACCATTGATGGCCTGCAGCGGTTTGATGGCAAGCGGTTTATTACATTCAGGCATTCGAGCACAAACCCACATTCAATACCTTCAGATTTTGTGCCGCAGCTAAACATGGATAAAGATGGAAATCTTTGGTTATACACCGGCAACAAAATTGGTTTTTTTAACCCGCATACTTTTTTATTTACCGCTGTGCCTGTAGAAGATGAAGACCCTTCAAATCCATATGATATTACTTTTTATGGCAACGCTTACAACGGCTATATGGTTCTG
>JAEWBD010000058.1 GCA_023391315.1 Bacteroidota bacterium
CAGTAAAGCGTCGTCAAACCAGCTATCGTATACAATGGCAAATTCCACTTTATTCTTTTCCACAAGTTCATTTAAAAACGCCGGCGTGTCATGGCCATCTTTTTTTGCTTTCGCCACATCCATATTAGCCAGTCCCCAAAGGTCAATTATGGTTGACTGGTTAAAAAAGGAAACGGCGCCAATATCATTCACGGCTATTGTATCAGTATTATAAAACTTCTTTATAAAATCGCCCATTTGATATTGTTGTTCATAGATATTCTTACATGCCTGCGCCGCTTTGGAATAGGCTGCCGCGCTTCTTAATATCAAAGGAAAAAAAAGAAAGAAAAAGATGAATGCGAATACCGGTAAAAGCACTTTATTTTCTCGCCACCGTAATTGTTTTGTGTATTTAATCAGCAATATGGAAACGATAACCACCGCACACATAACCAGGTAAGCTTCATAACGGTAGAACCAACCGGTTTTTGCAAAAGCTAGTTGCAGCACAGTGCATATGGTAACGAATAAAATAATTAAAGAATACGCAGATTTACTTCTCAACTGTTTCCTGAAAAGTAAATAAGCGCAAGGAAGAATCAATAGAAGCCTTTGTGTAGCTAATGCAGTAATACCCGTTTTGGCAAGCGTTAATTTTTCAATTAATATATTACTTACATAACCAGAGAAACCACTGTTTGACAATTCAACCGGGCTTGTCTTAAGCAAAACGGAATTAGGCAGGAAATAACTGCCTTTTAGCACTGAAATAAAACCAAAGACAACCAACGGCAATATGGAAACAAAGCCAAGCAAAAATGCCGGGATGACTTTCCTGTAATATAACAGCGAGCAACAGGCAATGGCTATTATGAACAATCCTTCATACCGTATGGAACAAATAATCATCCCATATATAAACAAACTTTTGGGTATAGGCCTTTCCTTCGTTTTTGTCCATTCGGAAAAATTAAAGATAAAGAGGAAGGAGAAGAGGCATTGTATGGTATGTTCCATGCCGCTTATAATAAGTATGGGCAGCGGCGTAAAAAATATTACAAGTAATAAAATCAACAACTGCCATATAAATCCAATATCTTCTTTTTGCAACCTGCGCTGAATAACGAAGATTAAAGTAATTGCTGCAACAAGGTTTACAATAAAAGGAATTAAAGTATTTACAGAAAACAGTTTAAACAAAGCGCTTAATAACACTGTGTATAAAATGGAAGAAGACGCAGATTGAAATGTTTCCGGAGAAATGCCCCAGTTATTATACAGCGCCAGGTTTTTAGCTATTACCATATGAATATAGGTATCATCAAGAGGGTAAATAAGCTTACCACCCGTTAACCTTAAAACCTGCATTTCAATTAAGGCAAGCGGAAGGATTAATGCAATCAGCGCTATAATTAATACTGTGGTTTTTTGCCTGATACCGGATTTATTCTGTTGCACTATTAATCTATTTTAAGGCATCTTCCAGGCTCATTCCAATTAATCTTTCCAGTTCTACTTTTATCAGGTCCTGCTGAAGCTGCAGGTCAATGCCCTTTACAATCTCATCATTGTACTTTTTTGAAGCCTCATTATACAGTTCTAAAGTTGTAGTTCCTTCTTTAAACTTTTGTTCCGTTTGCATAAAACTTATCTGCTCATCATCAATAACCTGGTTTTGAATAATCAGCAATTTTTCATTTGCCTTATATTGTTTATAATCTTTCAGCACTTCAGCTTTTAACGATTTAGCCAATTCCTGTTGCTGCCCCTTGGCAATTGTTTGTGATTGTCTTGTTATTTTTATATCAGTTCCATTGCCCACAATCATACCTATTGGAATAGTTACACCGAAAAAATATTTTGGGTAAACATAAGCTGTAGTGCTGCTATTAGCCTTGTTTGCAAAAGATTGATCATTATAAGAGGTAGATAAACTCAATAAGTTAAGCCAGTTGCTTCTTTGCTTTTTTAACTGGTATTCCAGTATTTTATTCTGCGCTTCTGTTTGCTTATACTGTGGTTGAGCCAACGCAAGCCGCACAAGTTTATTTTCAATTGCAGTATCATCGGCTACTCCTCTGCCCAAGAGTTTTTGCATTGAAGCCGAATGCGAAATATTATCCTGCGGCACAGTATCAATAATGGCTTCCTGCATTGTGCCGGATGAAAATTGATTATCTGAAGGGCCTTGTGCATAAGCGCCTACGAGGCTGCTGAGGCAAATAACAAGCATTATAAATGCCGGGGCTGTTTTAGTCTTTGTCATTTTAATTTTGATTTTTAGTTTTTCACCAATGCGGCGTGCGCTGCACCGGTTTTAGGTATATTTAAGTTCTGGATTTTCTCTTTTTTGCGTGTTAACTGAATCTTCTTCGCTCTTTCTAAAATCTTTCAGCTTAAGAGTTAAAGCAATTATTGGATAATATACCACGGTATCGGTAATCTGTCCAATGGCATCCTGTGCAAAATCGGCAATATAAAATGAAAATAAAAATGCACAGGAAGCTGCATATAATACTTTAGCATCCGCATCATCCGTATCAAAATAGCCGCGAATACAATTTTTTAAAACAACAAAATACAAAACACAAATGAAGATCAGGCCAACCCATCCTGTTTCCAAAGCTTTTTTAAGATAACCACTATCCGGAGGAAATCCTGCCAGGTAATGTGATGGATTAAAGCGCAAGCCACCGGCGCCGGTTGTGCACAATCCGCCTCCAATGGGATGGGAATAAATGTAAGGCTGAATAAACGCCCTGTTCGTTTCCCTCACTTTATAAGAATCATCATTGGTACTATTGAAAGTAGTTCTAAAGCGGTTAACCGTAGCATTACCATAAAAAGGGCCATACATTAAAGCAACAAAACCCAATACAGCAAATACTGTAAATATCTGCGTGCTCTTTTTATTGATCGTTAGCAGCATAAACATTACCAATCCCGCAGCTGCCATTGCATTCGCAGTTCTTGTACCTGAATATGCCATTCCTAAAAACATGAGTATAACACCTGCGAGTATAGTTAATTTAACAGGTAATCTTTTTTCATTCACGGCTATTATTAAATAGAAAATTCCGCAGGATGCCATCATGATGCCATAAGCTGTGGGATCGGACATAGTGGAGAATTTGCGAAAATCACCAGCAATAAAGATCAATCCAAAGCGGTTATCATCAGCCATCGCCCATGCCCTTTCATAATCAAATAAACCATGCCATTGCTGAATGCAGCCATATAAGCCGGTGATTGTGCAAACAATAAATAAACCCGTTAAAAATTTCCGCACACTTTCATAACTGTCAAAGGCTTTGTAGGCGATGAAAAGAAAAACTAATGTGCCCAGTGATTTTCTGATGGTTTGGAACCACCCGTCGAACGAACGGGCGTAAGGGTTGAACAATTCAATCATCAGGTAAAAAAACAAGGCGAGGATAGCAATAACAACAGGCGTGTGCACAAATTCATCCACTGTTTTTTTAAGATGCACCCGCTTTACAAAAAAACTGAATAACGTGGCAAGCATCAATATATCCGATGCTACACCCGTTGGAAATTCATCATTAAAAAAGAAACGTGAAAAAGCAAAGGCAAAAAATGAATAAATAAGATTGATGAACAAACCGGTTAGCGTATCTAACATGCAGGCAAGCACAACAGCTACACCGCATATTAACCCGGCAATACCAATGCCTAAAGTTGTTTGGGCGGCGAAAAGATACCCCAGCGCTATAGCAAAAAAAGCAATCAGGATATAGCCAATAACGTTGTTCAGTTTTTGCTCAATAAATATCTTATGCAAAAACCTGCCAACTTTAAGCGATAATGAATCCTTAAACCGTGCTATATCAGAAAAAGCCATGCTAAAAGAATAATATTTTCAGGAAAATATAAACCAGTATGGCGGCTGCTGCCAGTGTTACTATTTTTTCGTGAAGCGATACTTTTCTCCTGGTCATGATCATAGGAATTAAATTATAAAATAATTGATCAGGCGTCGTTCAGGGTTTCTAACTGAACCATATTTAAAACAGAGCCGCAGAATTTACCGTTTAAGTTTTTGAAAAATTTTATTGACTCTTTATCAATTTGCTTAATGGCCTGCTTTGCAGAAAAGATAGCTACAATGCCATCAACATATTGAGTTAGTTCTTTACTGTCTGAAAAATCATTAAGCGGCGGGCCTTCAAGAAAAATATAATCATACACCGATGTTAATTTCTGCAAATGCTGCAACAGGTTTTTTGCAGGCAACACTTCTGAAGGTGTATAATCTCCGCCACTGCAGCCAATTACATAAATCATTCCTGTACGCACATCTACAGAAGCATTTTGAATTTCTTCAATTAACTTATCATCTGCATCATCCGCAATAATTTTTTCCAAAACGGGCGTACCATTTAGCTGAACAGTAAGATCATTATTGCAAAAGTTGGTATCAATAATCAATACTTTCTTTTTACTCAGGCTTAAGCTGTAAGATAAGGCCTGGATTAAAGTTGTTTTACCCTGTCCTTTTTTTGTGCTGGTAAAAAGGAAAATCTTTTTGCCGCTGTTCTCCACTTCATATCTGAACTTCCTAAGCGATTCCCTGAATTTATTTTCGCGGTTTTTTTCCAGCTTATCTATGGTTGATGATGTATTGGCAACAACCTGCGCGATGTCTTTATTTTTTAGATTGGTAAAATTTATAAGGGCTAACAACTTAAGGTTTACAATGCGGGAAAATATAGTGGGCGTTTTTACAGACGCATCAAGGTATGTAAGAAACACTATAATTAAAATTGAACAAACCATTACAGCCATACCGGCCATGCCCACAATGAGAAGACGCTTTGATGGCTCCGGTTCAATTGCAGGCTGGCCAACCAGTATTTGGTGAAAATTATTTACAGCCGCATTGCTCTGATCTACGGCAGTATTATATTTCTGCAAAAGGTCCAGGTATTCCTTATCAGAAAGATCTGCATCTTTTGATAAGCTCTGGGCCTGAGCGCTCCTGCTTGCGGCGCTGCTAACACTGCCCTTCAATTGGTTAATTTTACCCTGAAGCGAAGCGATATGCAATTTTGCCGCTTCAATGCTCACTTCCAAATCACTTTTTCTTTGCAGCAAAGTAGATTTATCAAGCAATGATGAGCTGCCACCTGTTGCAGCACCTACAGATTTTATCTTATTCTGATATTGCGCTTTTAAATCATTGTACCTATTCAGTGCATCCTGGTCTGTGGAGCCACTATTCAGGTATTGCTGGTTGGCAGCATTCATCTGATTGCGCAGTTTAAGCACTTCACTGTTATCAACGGTGGCTGCCGGGCCGCCGGCATTGCCAAGTTGTTTGTTAACGCTTCTTAAGGCTATCTGGCTAGTGGCCAGTTTATCCTGCTCTTCGTCAAGTGTTTGCTGCAGGCTGCTTATTAAGTCAAAACTGCTTTTATTGGCATCGTCCACATTCATCAACCCGGTTGAAGCAATTTTCTGATTAGCTTCCATTCGGTCCTGCCTTTTCCTTTCCAGCAAACTCTGTAATGTGTCTATAGATTCTGAAGTTCGTTCGGTGCGGATAAATTTATAATAACGAACAAAGTCTTTATAAACATTATTAACAACAAACGCCGAAAGCTCGGGGTTTTCAGACCGGTAATCTATCTGAATATAATCTGTTCTTTCAAGCCTGTAAACATTCAGGCTGCTGGCCAGTGAACCATAATCATAACCGTATAACCGCAAAAACTCAATCAGTTTTTTCTCTTCTGGTTTATAAGATGTAAGCACGCTCATGGAGTTGAGTTTTCCATTGAAAACTTCCTTTGCGTGATTTATATCTACAGCTTTATAAACATCAGACTGCTTTTGTTCATTGCTTAAATTTCTGAAAGCCTGTGATGGATTTTCAAGATCATGAAGAATAACACTGTACGACAACAGGCTCATAACCGTTGGCGAAGTAAATGTTACAATTGCATTATTGAATTTCGTATCAGCCTCAAAGAAATTATTTTCTCCGTTCACGCTTACAACATCATTGGTAGTAAAGCCCGTTGATACCTGCGCAATAGAACGATACTCCGATGGCTGGTCTTTGGTAAAATACCAGGCTATGAATGCGGCCAGAATAGCAGAACCCACTATTATCCATTTTCTCTTCAACAAAACCCTTAGCAGGTAAACGAAATCCATACAAGTTTTTTAATAGTTAATGCTGTTTCGTTATTCTTATTGTTTCACTGGTTTTTGTATTAAGCGCTGTAAGTTTAACCATGTATATGCCGGAAGAAAGGCCATTACGGGGCTTAATCGTAACCGAGTTATTTCCTTTAAACAGGTTTAAGAAACGATTTTTATATAAAAGTTTGCCGCTTACATCGTAAATCTCAACTTCCACATTATCTTTTGCCGGTAAATTAAACGACAGTGTAAAATTACTGATGAACGGATTAGGATAAGCGGTTAAGTTGTCAAAGCCGCTTTTTAATTCGTTAACGCTAACATCAGTTATTTTTTTAGCGCTTGCCGAAGCAATTGCTGATTGCTGTTGCGGTAATGAAGAAGGCAGCGCTGGCACAGGGTCGCTGTAAGCCTGAACTATCATCGCTCCTATTAAACCAAATTGTGATGTTGATGTGCCCGGCGCAATGGTAATATTAATTTCACCATTTTCATCAGGCCTTATACCATAAGCAGTAACCGTACCCTGTGTGTTCAAGGATGTATTTAACAACACCGTTTTTCCATTTGCAGTATAAGCAACATTTACATCGCCCCATGCCCTTGAGCTTGCAAAGAATGTAAGATCATAGTTCATGTTAAGATTAAGGTTGCTTAGTTTGAGATAAGCCACCTGGCCGGGGAATAATACATAGCTCTGTGAGAGAACCTTATCAGGGAATAAACCGGAGTTGTTGCCCGTTACATTACCATCACCATATAATCCTGCGAAAGAATTCAATTCCGTCATAGTCATGCTTGAAGGATTATTTGCCTCATCTGTAAAATTAGACCAAACATAACCCTTTTGCGGAGGTACAGCGGTATTATACCATGGCGATGGAGCCAGGCTGTCCTGCGTAAAGTTTACATAAATGGCATAGGCTAAAGTATAAGCAACAGCAACATTTGAGAAAGCTGATTTATCTGCATTCTTCGCAGCCCTGACTATATAGTAATAAGTCTTGTTCTGCACTAAATTCTGATCTGTATAAGTTGAAGTATTGGCAGAAACGGTGTTGATTAATTTGTATGTTCCGTTGCTGCTGTCTGCTCTCCATACTTCAAAGCCGGTTTCATCAAAAGACTTGTCAATCCAGCGTAAACTTACCGATGTGCGTTTATTGGCTGTAACAATTAATCCTGAAGGATTAATCAATGTGGCCGGACTATCATAAGCCTGGATAATAAGCGAGCTGAGGAAAGCATAATCAGCACCGGCGGCTTTTGCCACAGAAATTGTAACCTCTCCGCTGCTATTGGGCGCAATACCATTAATCTGGACTGTTTTATTAATGTTATACGTTGCATTAAGTGTTACGGTTTGACCGTTAATGGTAAAGTTGGTTGTTCCGTTCAGGCCATCATCATGGCTGTTAAAGAATATAAAGCTGTATAATTTACTTGTTGACAAACCTGATATCCTTATTGTTCTTGCCGTTGTTGAACTTTCAAATTCACCTGTGCGCATTACAACATCAGGATAGATACCTTTATTATTGCCGGGCCTCATGCCAGATGCAACAACGCCTTCAAAGCCATTCACCAATGTAACCGTAATGGAAGTTGAATTATTATCCGCATCTTTTATATTATTAAATACAGTTCCTGAAGAGGGCCACCCGGTTAAATTATTCCAGGGTTTATCAGCAAGGCTTCCTTCAGAGAAGTTTAGATAAACAGAACTGGTGTTATCAGTAACTGTAATATTAAAGCTTGTTGTGCTTGTTGAATCGCTGTTATCTTTTGCTGTAACGGTTATACCCTGGTAGAAACCGATGGTTCCTGTTGGAGGATTTACCTGGAACGAACCTGTTCCATTACCATTATCTGTAAATGTTACAAAAGATGGTAACTGTGAAGCGGTTAAAGTAACATGATCTGATGCATCATCTTTGGCAATAACCTGCACGGTTTGCTGCGTGCCGTTCTTAATAATAATATTGCTGATAGCATTTAAAACCGGTGTTTTATTAACCGTTAGTATGCCGGCAATATTTGAATAACCGGAATTACCATAACTGTTTGATGCAAGTATTTTGTAATAATACTGCGTACCGCCAGTGGCTGAAGTATCCAGGTAGCTTGTTGCATTAGCATCAATAGTATTAATTAAAACATAACCTGAGTTTTGTGCAGCAGAGCGGTAAATTTTGAAATTATCTTCATTATATGCAAGATCATTCCAGGATAATTGTACGCCGCTGCCTGTGCCATCAGCAATTAATGACGTTGGCGTAATTGGTGCAGAACCATCATCCAAAATTGAATTAATAACCAAGGCATTTATATAACCAACCGGTGTATTGGCATCTCCTTTAGCCATAGTAAACGTAATTATTCCGTCTGCATTCGCTTTCAAACCACCGATTGAAACAGTTTGTTGTGTATTACCCTGCACATATTGAGAAACCGTTTGGTTGCCGATTGTAAAGGATGTTGTGCCATTATCCGCAGCACCCGGCCATGAACTTGCAGCAAGGAAAGTAAAGGTGTATTTTAATGCTGTATCAAGGCCTGTAACCTGAACATCCACTGTTTCAGGGCCACCGAAAATTCCAAAATAATAGTAATCCTTCAACACCGCATCCGGGTAAACACCAGAATTATTACCGGTTTCAGGACCACCATTGCTGGTTGCATACCAACCTGTTTGCATGTTCAGGCCAACGGTTGTAGTATTACCATTTGCATCTTTTAAATTATTCGTGGTAACACCTGTTATATTATTCCATGGCGTACCGATATTATCAACATCTTTAAACCTTGCATAAATGGTTTTGTTCGGATCTTTATCAGTTACTGCTATATTAAATGATCTTGTAGCAAAGCCACCATTGCCATCGCTGGCTTTCACATTAACCGTATAAGAACCGGCAGCAGCATAAGTTGGATGCAACTGCAGCTGTGCATTTAATTTATCCACCGCAACTATCGTGAAATTATCCGGCGCGCCGGTTACAGTCCAGCTTAAAGAGTCGCCGGCATTCTGGTCATGGCCATTTAAGTCAATTGTAAGGCTGCCGTTTTCAGCAACAGCATAATCCGATATTGAATCAACTGACGGGTCGTAATTATCATTAACAGTAAAAGTAAAACCGGTAGTGTCTTTTCCGCCGTTTCTATCATTTACTACAATTTTAAAATTATTATACTCACCTTGCTGAGTGGCCTTCGGTTTTAATGTAAGAATTATAGCATTTCTTCCATCAACAATTCTGCTTACGAAAGCCGGTTTATTTATAAATGAAAAAGCTAACGAATCATTATCAACATCTGTTGCAGTAACCGATATTGTGGTAGTAATGCCATAACGCACACTTCTGCTTTCTATTTCATTCAAAACCGGCGGGTTATTCGTTGTCTTTTTAAACACGACCACGGATTGGGAGGCGGCATCGCCAACACCTACTGTATATATTTTGTAATAGTATGTTGTATGAGCAAACAGTGAAGAATCATTGTAGCCAACAGTGTTTGCAGGCAATGTACTGCGCAGTTTAAAATTCAGGCTGTCATTCACAGACCTGTAAACTTTATAAGCAACCTCGTTCGTTGCATTATCTTTCCAGGTAAGCGCAATTACAGAAGAAGATTTTACAACTGCCTTTACATTGGTTGCTACCGCAGGCGCTCCGGGAAGGTTTGCCGTGGTTGCAGATGCAGGCTGAATTGTAAACGCTGCATCAGGAATTGTAGTTTTGGTAATCGTTGGCCCCTGGTAAGAAGCCTGCAATACATAGTCCCCTCCTTTTTGGAAGAAAGTAATATAAATTGGATATACGCCGGCATTTAAAGTAACTGTGCCGGAACGCTCTGTGGCGCCTTGCAAATAATCATTGTTTACAACCTGGTGGGCAGCATCAAAACCGCCAACATATAATTTACTTCCGTCATCAGATTTGGTATAGAAGGTATATTGACCCGTTACCGGTATGTCGATATATCCGTTAAACTTAATCGCATAATTGGTAGTACTTGTTGCAACCGATAAGGTAACATTATTTACCGTTCCGGTTTTTGACGGTGTGAGGCTGTTGAAATCCGGTAAATTGTTCCATTCACCGGAATAGTAAGCATATTGCAAACCACCACCAAAAGATGACCCGGCATTATTAACGGCATTTACCTTATAATAATAAGTAGTAGCAGCATCTAATGCAGAATCGGTATAAGAAGTAACGTTGGCGTCAGCTGTTTTCACAATCTGGTAAGGCCCGGATTGATTGGTTGCCCTGTATATTTCAAAACCCGTTTCGTTATTGCTGTTATCAGCCCATGAAACCTGTATCCTTGTATAATCAAGCGCTGTAGCCGTAATATTCGTTGGCATAGCAGGAACTGAGCCTGCAGAGCCGCTGTTATCTGTAAAATAGTTATCAGCTATAAGATGGCGGTTGTTATCACCATATAAGGCACTGCATGTCCAGTAAACCTGCATTACTTCACCGCCGCCCTGTTCAAAGAAAGCCGCTGAAATTGGGTAAATACCGGGCTGCAGCGTTACTGTACCGCTGGCATACTGCGGACCATGCAAACCATCATTATTTACCAGCGGTGTTGCGCTGGCATTATAAGCTCCTAACCACAATTTGCTGCCATCATCTGAATATGTTTCAAACTTGTAAGTTCCGGCAACCGGCACTTTTATATAACCCTGCCAAACGAGGCCAAACTGGTCGCCCCTGTTTTTTACAGAAAGGTCGAAGTTGGTGCTTATTCCTGTTTTAACAGGCGTAAGTGTATTAAAATCCGGCAGTACAGACCATGAGCCTTCATAATATTTATAATTAAGACCCTGTAAGGCAGCAAATGCACTTACCTGGTTGCTTTGGGTTGAATAGTTTCCGCTTATATCTCTTGCCTTAACATAAAAAACATATTGTTTCCCGTTATCAAGGCCATTAGCAGTAATAGTAGTTTTATCTGTAGTATAGGTTTTTACACCATCCACAAAAATATCATACCTGCTTATTCCAACATTATCAGTTGCTGCATTCCAGGCAATAGACACCGATGTGCTTGTAACTGAAACTACGTGCAGGTTTGCCGGGGCAGACGGTGGAACATTGTCGGTTAAAGTGGTTGCACTGGTTTCATTTGATAAACCTGAAGCGGCATTATTATTTATAGCACGCACAACATAATAGTAAGTTGTATTGGGCAATGCTGCTGAATCTGTAAATGTTATAACATTAGCAGGCACACTTCCTATATAATTATAAGAATTACCCGGTTTTGTTGAACGGTAAATTTCAAAAGCGGTTTCATTATAAGTTTGATTAGGTTTATCAGACCAGTCTAACTGTACTTTCGTGTTTGATAGGGTTAAAGCAGTAAGGCTGGTTGCCGCATCAGGCCCGTTTGTGCCATTTGCATTTACTACTTTATAAGGAGCAGAGTAAACGCTGGCGCACCCATACAATTCACCAACAGATACGGCGTAGCTGCCGGGCTGGGTTACGTTTAATACATTTTGACTGCCTATAGACGTAGCAGTATCACTTGTGAGCACCCATTTATAACTAACATAATTATCCGGAACCTGAAGATTTACATAATTTCTTCCATCAGGGGCAGGAATAGCAGGGCTGCTTAAATTTTCTGCAGTAATCGTTGGAGGAACAGTAGGTGTTTTGGTTTTTATAACCACCGGTGTGTGCGACCAGTCAGACCATACAGAACCCCTTCTTACACGGGCATCATAAGTGCCTGTGCTTGTAACAGAGATAGAGTTTGAGGTGGCCCCGTTTATAACATTGTTATCTTTACGCCATTGATATTCATCAAAACCGGGCGGCAACCCTATCGTTACATTTATATTATCGCCGGGGCAAAACTCTGTTCTCCCGGTCAAAGGCCAGGGATTAGATCCATAAGCCCTTAATAAAAAGGGATAAAAATCAGGTTCAGTCCAAAGCCTGTCCCAAACACCGTGACCGAGATCCGGGTATTCAGTATAGGTAAAATCTCCGCCCGCAGCTATAAAAGCATCACGCACCTGCTGTGCTGTAGGAGGCGCCGGCGAACCATCTTTACCACCCTGCACAAGCCATATAGGTGTGTATTTAGCCTGGTTTACAGTACTATTATCTTTATATCCGATTGAAACAGATGACATTGGTACGGCGGCGGCTATGTAGGTGGGATGATTAAACATCATTTCCCATGTGCCTTGTCCACCGGCTGACAAACCGTTATCGCTTATACGGAAAGGGTCCAGCTTATTATTAGCCACCATATAATCAATAATCTCAGTAATATATTGGTATTGGCCCGCACCCCAGAAACCCTGGCTTTGCATGCAAAGTATATAGCCGTCAAACGTGCCGTTATTTACTGCTGCGGCAAAATCATCACCGCCATGGTAGAGTTGATATTCATTATCATAAATACTCCCGGTTTCTCCCAAACCATGAAAAAACACCAGCATAGGATACTTTTTCCCGTCATTAGCTGTGGGATTATAGGTTTTGGGGAATTTTAAACGGAATGCGCATCCTTTATATATATATGCCTTATAAGCATCAGTATTCCATCCAAGCCGTTTTGTTCTTACCCACTTCCCTATCTGGCCCCAGGTTGGCTGGGCAGGCGGGTTGCTTTGATTGTAAGTAATAACAGGGTCGGCAGGATCTAAAACTGACTGAGCAGAAACGCAGTTAGAACTGATTAAAATAATCAGGAGAATTAGAAATGAGTAAAACTTTCGCATATTTAGCTTTTGTGGCACGGTGATTAAAAATTTTTTAAAATTAAATACATGCGGATGAATGCTGGAGCTGAATTGGTAAAACATCAAATTTTGTTCGTAAATGCAAAAAACTACGATATAAACCTTCTAAGCAGTACTTTAAATATTAGCAGTTGTTTTGTCTCTTTATACACTTTCATACGTCTGTCTTCAGCGGGGCACGTTTTACTTTTTCCCAGGTTGAAGCCTGCTGCTTTGAGACAAACCTGAAAAAACCCTGTATTACAGATACATTCATAAATACAAAATACCCTGCTGCTTTTAATGGCTTTAGTTTGGAATTTGAAGGTATATACGAAGATGCAAATGCCGTAATGTAAAAAACAACCTGCATTAAAAAACAAATGATATAAAAATAGCCGCCGCCCTTTATAATAATGGCAAGGTTTGATATAAAAACTAAAATAAGACAGAGTGGGCTTGTGCACCAGCGCATTACGCGATGGCATACGTACAAAAACGTGAGCCGTGGATGTTTCCAGAACTTAAATAAAGGCGCAAGAATTTTTATTGCCTGGAAACCACCCGCTGCAATGCGTATCTTTCTTTTTCTTTCATCTTCTATTGACACAGATGCTAACTCGGTAGCGTAAGCACGCGGCTCGTACATAATCCTGTAGCCCTTCTGCACTGTTTTTAATGAGATTATAAAATCATCCAGGATAACTGCGCTGTCAACAGGTTCATATAACGCTCTTCTTACAGAGAATAACTCACCGGCGGCGCCCACCAC
>JAEWBD010000072.1 GCA_023391315.1 Bacteroidota bacterium
ATCCTGCACAGAAACCTGGAATTTGTTTTGTTTGAGAAAAGCGGTTGCGTCTATCAATGTTTTGCCGGTTACATCAGGTACGTTTATAGACTCGTTATGTTTCGTAACAGAACCCAGTGAAAAGAAAAAAGCAAAAATCATTAATAAAAGCAGCGCTATCGCCACTAACAGGTTTACAAAAAAAGAGCGTTCCGTTATAAATTTAAACATTAATGGATTGTTTCTTATTAATTAATTCCAGCATTCTTCAATAAGCGCTGTATAAAACTGTTCAAGCGTCCATCCCATCGCTTTTACCTGTTGCGGAATAATGCTTGCCGCACTCTGCCCGGGCACGGTATTTACTTCAAGCATAAAAGGTTCGCCCTTTGCTTCATTGTAAATAAAATCTATTCTTACCACGCCACGGCAATTTAATACCGAATATACTTTTCTTGCAGCACGCTGCACTTTTTCAATAATTGCAGGGTCTGCCTGCGCTGGCGTAATCTCTTCGCTTAAACCTTTATATTTTGCTTCAAAATCAAAAAAATCCTTTTTCGATTTTACTTCAGTTATGGGCAATGTAATGATTTCGCCCTTTGTCTTAAACACGCCAATTGTAAATTCCCGGCCTTCAATAAATTCTTCAACCAGCACCTGGTCATCTTCGTTAAATGCTTTGCGCAAAGCTATCCCAATTTCTTCCGAAGGCTGGTTTACTTTACTCATCCCTATGCTTGAACCGCCATTATTAGGCTTCACAAATACCGGGAATTTTAATTTATTAATAATGTCTTCTTCGTTCACAACATCATTCCTAAAAACATGCAGGGATTTAGCTACGTTTATTCCTGCGAAACCTGCAACGGCTACCGTATATCTTTTATTAAAAGTTAAAGCAGATGTGGCCGCATCACAGGTTGTATAAGGCAGTCCGATACAATCAAAATAACCCTGCAGTTTTCCATCTTCGCCCGGCGTACCGTGAATGCACATCAGCACACCGTCAAAATTTATTTTTTCGTGATTTATTGTTATAGAAAAATCGTTTTTATCAATACTTATTTTTTCTCCGTTGGCATCTTCATAAAACCATCCTTCGGGATTTATATCGATGAGATAAACATCGTATTTATTTCTGTCAACATTATTGTTTACCGTTACTGCACTTTGATAGCTTATTTCAGCTTCGCGGCTATAACCGCCGGTAAGCAATGCAATTTTTTTCTTCATACCTTTTTTATGAAACGCAAAGAAATAGAAAAAAGTACAAGCCATTCTTAAATCATTGCCGCTTTTTATCCTCACTATTAACCGTTACGGCCAGCAGGCAAAAATATTACCGGCATACAAAAACTTATGGCTGATATTCCACCACCACCTTTGCATTCTTTTGTTTATCGCTCGACACAAATAACTGGTAGCGCTTGCCACCCGTTGTAATAATCATCAATGCCGTATTGGGCGGAATGGAACCAAGGTTATCGGCCACCATCACAAACTCATGCATTGTATTGCCGGCATCGGCTTTTACATTAATTGTAACAGGTTTATCTGTTAAACCTTTTTTCCAGGCAATAACCTCATTGTTATGATATACCGTTATTGTATCACCATCAATATCGCCGTTATCATACAAGTCAATTTTAATATCAGGCTGGTTGGTAACAATCGTTCTGATAAGCGGGTTACTTCTTTTTTTAATAACCTCCGGCACCGGTATTTTTATTTTTTCCGGAACAACTTCAGTGGCCTTTGCCGGCGGCTGCGTTTTTACAACTGTATCGGGTTTTGCAACGGGAGGTTTTACCGGCATGGTATTTTTTGCCGCCGTATTTGCTTTTTTAATACGATTTATTAAATCGTTTACCTGGTTTGTATTGGTTACGTCAAGCCGTTCTTTAAAATCGGGCAATTTATTTTTTAAAGCGGCAATTGTTTTGGGGCCGGCAACACCATCTGCAGGCACGCCCAATGCTGTTTGCAACCGTTTGGCATTTGCCTTAGAAACATCATTTACCGGCGAGGGCGTTTTTGTTGTTGCATTATTTCCTTTAATGCGACTTATGAGTTTATTAATAGCATCTGTATCGCTGAAGTCCGGTTCATCATCATAACCAGGCAATCTTTTTCTAAGTGCAGCCATGGTTTTGGGGCCGGCCTTGCCATCTGCCGGAACACCCAGCGCTGATTGTAGTTTCTTCGTATTGCTTGTTACAACTGTATTTTTAGAAGATGGCCTGGGCCCGATGCGGTCTTCCGGTGAAGGCACCGATGGTTTTTTCTTCAGCAAAAAATCTTCTTTATGAAAATCTGATTCCTGCACCCTTTCCAGGTAAACGGTGCCGCTGCCACAATCCGTTTTGCTGTTTACGTTTATACTTGTAAAAGTGCCGCTAAGTATTTCTTTTCCATCCTGCTTTGAATATTCAAGGTTGCACGTCATGGCACAGGCATCACTGTTGCCTGCCATTTTAAGCTCAACAAGTTTTAATTCTTTTATAAGGGCACTCTCTGTTTTGGGGAACCATATACCTTCAAAAGTGGCCTTACCATAAAAAACAGTAGTGCGGTAAGAATAGGTTACGCCCTTTATTGAGTTATTATTCAACTGGTCTATCTGCACTTCATATTTATAATATTGCTGAAAAGGTGGCGCGCCGGCATAAAAATTACCCCGCCAGATACCGGTTAAATCCTGCGCAAAAGCCGGGTACAGAAAAAACATCAGCAATAACAACAAGAAAAAGCGCTTCATGTTACAAATCTAATTTTCAGCATTAAAAGGAAGCGTTAAGGTTTGGCTTATTTATATGAGCTGCAGTTAACGCGGTTTCCATATTATTTCGGCTACATGCAATTCCTGTGCGGTAAAGCGCGCAAGCATAAAAAGGTAATCACTTAGCCGGTTAAGGTATTTCAATATCAACGGTTCTATAAACAATTCATGCTGCTGCATATTTACGCATAAACGTTCTGTACGCCTGCAAACACAACGTGCAATATGGGTAGATGAAACTGCTGCATGCCCACCCGGCAAGATAAAATTTTTCATAACAGGCAACCGCTCATTCATATCATCTATTTCTTTTTCAAGCGTAATAATATCATCTTCCCTCAAATCGGGAATATGCATACCGGTTTCTTTTGCAGGATCGCAGGCGAGTGATGAACCAATTACAAACAAACGGTCCTGCACCTGTTTTAAAACATCACGCTGATGCTCGTCTGGCGTATAATCTCTTACAAGCCCAATATGTGAATTTAATTCATCAACAGTGCCATAGGTTTCGATACGAATATTATTCTTAAATATTTTCGTTCCGCCAATAAGAACGGTTTTCCCCTTATCTCCCGTTTTTGTATAAATCTTTGTTGACATTGGGTAAAGTTAAGCACTTAGATATCATTTTATAAGAGCATAAACGTAAAGCAATATGTAAAAAAAATGGCTTGTGTTTATCAAGCCATTTCGAATATATATGAAGTGTAATTGAATTAATTATTATGTATCTCAACTTTTGGAGGAGGTGGCGGTGGTTCGCCCGGGCCCGGATGTTTAGGAACTTTTACGGTGGCACTGCAGGAACAGAGCATTATTGCTGCTATCATCATTGCACTTACAGGCTTTAATATTTGCCTGGAAATATTTTTCATAGTAAAAGATTTATAAGCATACTATTTATAAAACCATGCCATAAAATCATGAAACAAAAAATATTTAAACGCTATTTATAAAGTTCCACTTTCGTTTCACCATCAGACTTTATAAAGCCGCGATACATGCCTTCCGTATCAAAGCTCATTACAATATTTCCATCTTTATCCACGCCGATTAAACCACCATCGCCGCCAAGTGCAGGCAGCCTTTTCATAATCATTTCATTAGCTGCATCTTTTAGAGTTTGATGTGCAAATTCCATCCTGTCGCTTATGGTTTTGGCCATCACCAAACGAATATAAAACTCACCCCAGCCTGTGCAGCTTATGGCGCAGGTATTATTATCAGCATAAGTGCCCGCCCCGATAATGGGCGAATCACCAATTCTTCCATAGCGTTTATTTGTCATGCCGCCGGTGCTGGTGGCTGCGGCAAGATTGCCATGCATATCCAAAGCAACAGCACCAACGGTTCCATATTTATAATCATGGTTACCCGGTTGTCTTAACAAAGTATTCGAAGAGTCTTTATGCAAGGCTTTAAGCGAGTCTTGTTTTTTTGCATTCATTAAACCTCTCCAGCGGGCTGTTGTAAAAAAATAAGAAGGATCAACAACCGTGCAACCGTTGGCTGCCGCAAACGTTTCCGCACCTGTGCCGGCCATCATTACATGCCCGCTTTTATCCATCACAGCACGCGCAGCAGTGATGGGATTTTTAATATTTGTAACACCTGCAACCGCGCCGGCTTTCAGCGTTTTTCCATCCATAATGGAAGCATCAAGTTCATTATTTCCTGCATTGGTAAATACAGCGCCTTTGCCTGCGTTGAACAAAGAATCATCTTCCAAAACTTTTATAGCAGCCTCAACAGCATCCAGGGCTGTACCACCATTTTTGAGAATTATATTACCTGCATTTAATGCATGCTGCAGGCCTTGTTTATATAAGGCTTCTTTTTCCGGCGTCATTGAAGACTTAAGAATTGTACCTGCGCCGCCATGTATTACCAATACATATTTTTTACCGGGCTGGGCTGTTAATGATGATATGAATACAAATGTTACCAGCAAAAAGATTATTGTTTTCATGCAGGCAAATTACTGCTTCATCTTTATTTTGACATTTAATAAGAATAATGTTTGGCTATTGATTTGCTTTAAAAAGGCTCATTAAAACGAAGGAGAATTAACTGTATCCAGTTTTCGCAATGCAATAGTTTGTAATTATTATTTTGTTTTGCAGAAATATTCAACTTCATATTAAATCAATATTGTTTTGCGCGACATATTTTTTAAACATATTGCCCAAACATCGCCTGCACCCATCGGGCTTGAAATTGTAAAGGCGGAAGGCATATATCAGTACGATGTAAAAGGAAAAAAATACATCGATTTAATTTCAGGTTTTAATGTAGCCAACATCGGGCATTCCAATCCCAAAGTAATTGATGCTGTTAAAAAGCAGGTAGACGATTATATGCACCTGATTGTGTATGGTGAGTTTATAGAAACCCCGCAAACGGCTTATGCCAAATTGCTGACAGAACATCTTCCTTCAACATTGGATTGCATTTATTTTACCAACAGCGGCGCAGAAGCAACAGAAGGCGCTTTAAAGCTGGCGAAACGGTCCACAGGCCGCACCAATATAATTGCTTTTAATAACAGTTATCATGGCAGTACACAGGGCGCATTAAGCGTTATGGGTGATGAATATTACCGCAATGCCTTTAGGCCTTTACTGCCCGGCATTCTGCATGTTGATTATAACAGCGATGAAGTTTTTGATTTAATAAATGAAACAACAGCCTGCGTAATCCTCGAAACGGTACAGGCAGAAAGCGGCATTACCATACCTTCAAAAACATGGATGCAGCAACTGCGAACAAGATGCATAGAACAAGGCGCTTTATTAATCCTTGATGAAATACAGGCAGGCTTTGGCAGAACGGGAAGCTTATGGGCATTTGAGCAATTTGATATTGTACCCGACATTTTACTATTAGGTAAAGCTTTGGGCGGCGGCATGCCACTGGGCGCTTTTATTGCTGATAAAAACGTAATGCAAACCTTAAGCTTTAACCCTGTACTCGGGCATATTACCACATTCGGCGGGCATCCGGTGAGCTGCGCTGCAGGCAAGGCGGCATTTGAAGTATTGCTGGAAGGAAATTATATCAATAGTGTAAAACAGAAGGAGGCATTTTTAACAGAGCAATTGCACCATCCATCTATAAAGAAGATAAACCATTTTGGTTTGTGGGCATCCCTGCAGCTTAAAACAATGGAAACAGCTCAAAACATTATTCATACATGTGTTGATAAAGGTTTGATTACAGACTGGTTTGTTTTTGCACCTGACAGGTTACGTATTGCCCCGCCCTTGATAATTGAAGAAAGTGAAATTAAAAAAGCCTGCGAGGTTATTATGGAAATGGTTGAAAAATACGCCTGAAATTAAAATGCTGTTAATAAACCTGGATTAAAACTTCTTTGGGATATTCCAGGTTTGTGAACATTAACCGTTTTTTATTTTCCGCTATTGCTTTAGGTTTGCGCCAAACCAAAAAAATAATGAGTATTACCGTAGTAGGAACAATGGCTTTTGACGCTATTGAAACGCCTTTTGATAAAACAGATAAAATTATTGGCGGGTCGGCAACGTATGTGGCTTATGCAGCATCTTTTTTTGTGCAACCAATTCAACAAATTTCAATTGTGGGCAACGATTTTCCGCAAGATGAATTGGAGGCATTGCAAGACAGGGGTGTTAAAACAGATGGCGTTGAAATTGTGCCTGATAAAAAATCTTTTTTCTGGAGCGGCAAATATCATCTTGATATGAACAGCCGTGATACATTGATCACTGACCTGAATGTGCTAGCTGATTTTGATCCTAATGTTCCAGACAGTTACCAGGATTGCGATTTCCTGATGCTGGGTAATCTCGTGCCTGCCATTCAGCAAAAAATAATCAACCAGTTTAAACAACGTCCAAAATTAATTGTAATGGATACCATGAATTTCTGGATAGAAACGGCATGGGAAGATCTTAAACAAACGCTTACCATGGTGGATGTTTTACTGGTTAACGACAGTGAGGCAAGACAAATAACCAATGAATATTCACTTGTAAAGGCAGCGAGAAAAATATTAACAATGGGACCAAAGTTTCTTATCGTAAAGAAAGGTGAGCATGGCGCTTTACTATTTCATGAAAACAATGTTTTCTTTGCACCCGCAATGCCATTGGATGATGTGTTTGACCCAACGGGCGCAGGCGATACTTTTGCAGGAGGCTTCATTGGCCATCTTGCAAAAACAAAAGATATTTCTTTTGAAAACATGAAAACGGCCATCATTGTTGGCTCTGCCATGGCAAGCTTTTGTGTGGAAAAATTTGGCCCCCAACGCTTAAAAGAAATTTCAAAAGAAGACATTGGAAACCGCTTACAGGAATTTGTGCAGCTTGTTAACTTCGATATCACTTTGGCATAAAGGCATTGCTTTGGTGTGATAATTGAAAATAAAATACCCATAATTCCAAATATGAAAAAAATACTGTGGGCTGTTCTTATTACGGGTATTGGCGTTTATTCATGCAAATCAAAACAAAAAGAGAAAATAGAAGTTGATAAAAGCATTAATCAAAAAACATCTTTCAATAACCTGTTCATTGATAGTAATACTATCAAAGTTTTTTTAACAAAACATCCTGAATATACAAAGTTCAGCCATCAGTATAGTGATTTTTATAAGCTGCGCAATTATCAATGTGCATGGTTTGACAGTAGCGGCATTGGTGAGCAGGCTTATAATTTTATGAACCTGCTGGCAAATGCTGTTGACACCTATAACGACAGCAGTTTATACAATAAGAAGCTCTCCGATGAAGTAGATAAGTTTAAAACGGATACTTCAGATAAGAATATAAAAACAACGCGGAATATTACGGACACAGAGTTAAAGCTCACGGGCCAGTTCTTTGCCTATGCTTCAAAAATTTATGGAGGCAGCGATATAAATGTCCAGGAACTCGGTTGGTTTATCCCACGTAAAAAACTGAACCTTTCAGTGATGCTCGATTCGCTTATCGCGAATAAATCAGACATTAAAAAAAGTGAAATCCCATTAAGCAGTGCTTACAAAAGGTTATTGGATTATCTTTCCGTTTATCGTAAAATAGCTCAAACCACACCCTGGGATTCTTTGCCATATCCTGAAAAAGCATTTCATAAAGGAGCCACATCACCCGAAATAATAACCATTAAACAGCGCTTGTTTGCTTTAGGTGATTTAGCTGAAAATGATACTACAAGTGTTTTTGATTCGTCAATGCTGGCTGCTGTAAAAAGATTCCAGGTGCGAATGGGCGCAAACCCCGATGGTGTGATTGGAAAGACATTTATTACACAACTAAATGTAACGCCGGCTAAAAGAATAGAACAAATTCTCATAAACCTCGAACGCCTGCGCTGGATGCCGCCAATGAACGACAGTACCAATTCGATTGTGGTAAATATTCCTGAATATAAAATGTATGTGTATGATAGCGGCAAGCTGCAGTTTCCCATGGATGTTGTTGTAGGCTCATCGGCAACCGGCACCGTTATATTTACAGGTAATTTAAAATACATTGTGTTTAGCCCGTACTGGAATATACCGGCAAGTATTGTGAAGAAAGAAATATTGCCGGGCATTGCGCGCAATCCCAATTATCTTGCTTCACACCGCATGGAGCAGTTTGGCCTGCAGGCAAAAGGCGTTCCAGCTATAAGGCAGTTGCCGGGAGCAGATAATGCATTAGGCAGGGTAAAATTTTTATTCCCAAACAACTTTGATATCTATTTTCACGATACAAATAACCATGGCGCATTTAATGCGTCCAACAGGAATATCAGTCATGGATGCATTCGTTTGAGCGAACCCAAAAAGCTTGCTATGTATTTACTGCGTTCCGATACGGCAACCTATAATAACCAAACGGTTGATAGCCTTATGAATCTTGATAAAGAAAAATGGGTAACGCTTAAAAAACCGGTTCCGGTGGTAATAAGTTATTACACTGCGTTTGTTGACAGCAATGGCAGTCTCAATTTTCGCCGGGATATTTATAAACATGATTCTGCAATGGCGGCCAAATTATTTACCGACAACAACAATTTAATGGCATTGAAATAAAATGTTCAGCCAGTATTAAACACATTTTTCGGAAACCGTCAAACAGAAATCGTGAATATAAGAATGAGGGCATTTATTCACAACTCATCATTTTAAATTTTTATCATATTTAATCATGTCATCCATCCCGAAAAAATTTAGCATAAACATTCAAGTGCAGCAACCGCATCTTGATGCTGTGAGCCACGTAAACAATGTGGTTTATATACAATGGATGCAGGATATTGCTTCTATGCATTGGCATGCAATTGCCACACCTGAACTAAAAAATAAGTTTGTGTGGATGATAAGAAGACATGAAGTGGATTATCACAACCAGGCTTTTTTAAATGATAACCTCCTTATAAGAACATGGACGGGAGAATATACAAACGTAACCTGGAAGCGTCATTATGAAATAACCCGCCCGGCAGATAACAAAAAAATTATCAGCGCAGTGAGCTTGTGGATACCTGTTGATGTTGAAACGCAAAAACCTCAGCGTGTTGATGAAGCTATGGTAAGTTTGTTTATGCAATAATGTTTACAGGCCTGAATTGTGGGAGTTTTTACAAATTCACTTCCGCCACCAAAAACACGCTGCCACAAACTAAAATCAAGTCTTCTTTATCAGCGCGGGTAATAGCTTCAGAAAGCGCAGCATTTACATCTGCAAAATCTTTTCCTTTCAAACCATGCACAGCAGCAAGATCGGCAAGTATTTTTTCATTTAAAGCCCTTGGTAATTGCGCTTTGGTAAAATAATAGTCAGCATTTACGGGCAACAAAGCCAGGATGCTTTCAATATCCTTATCTTTTACAAATCCAATAATCAAATGCAGGCGGGTATAGCTTTCAAGTTCAAGTTGTTCCAGCAATTGTTTTATGCCCGCAATATTATGCGCCACATCAACAATTACAGCCGGGTTTTCTTTTAATTTCTCCCATCTGCCATGCAGGCCGGTAAGGTGTTTTACCTGTTTTAAAGCCTTTTCAACATGTTGTAATGAGATATGCCAGCCCTTTAGTTGCAACTGATGCACGGCTTCCAAAACAGTAACAATATTTTTTGTTTGATAAATGCCCGGCAAATCGAGCAGGAAAGTATGATGTTCATCTTTTCTTACATCAACCACTTCTGCTTTCAGATGATTGTTTTCATAATTAAAGTCCTGCACATAAAAATTTTGCTGTGCAAAAATCAGCGGCGCATTTTTCTCTTTAGCCGAAGATTCAAATACGGGTCTTGTTTCATCCACAACTTCGCCTATGATGGCAGGGATATTTTGCTTGATGATACCGGCCTTTTCATAGGCTATTTTTTCAAGTGTATCGCCCAATATTTGCGTATGATCGTAACCAATATTTGTGATGATTGAAATTTCGGGCAAAATAATATTCGTGCTGTCAAGCCTGCCGCCAAGCCCTGTTTCTATAACAGCTACATCCACATTTTGCTGTGCAAAATATTCAAACGCCATTGCAACTGTTATCTCGAAAAAAGAAGGTTCAAGACGTTCAATCTGTGGCTTAATTCTTTCAGTGAAATCAATAATAAATTCTTTAGTGCACATTGCACCATTCACCCTTATTCTTTCCCTGAAGTCTTTTAAATGCGGCGATGTGTATAAACC
>JAEWBD010000108.1 GCA_023391315.1 Bacteroidota bacterium
ACCTCACCGTGGCCGGCAAACTCATTAATATGCTTTCTGTCCGGCCATGTGTTTTTAAACCGAAAATAGTTCCGCGGTCATGAATTAAATTAAACTCCACATACCGGCCTCTTCTTATCTCCTGCCAATGTTTATGCCTGTCGCTAAATGCAGTATTTTTTCTCTTCTCTGCTATGGGTATATATGTATCCATAAATGCATACCCGCAGGCTTTTGCAAAATCAAACCAAAAATTGGCATTATGCTTTTCATCACATCTCCGATGGTCATAAAAAATACCGCCAATGCCCCTGCGCTCATTATTGCGATGCGTGTTCACAAAATAATCATCGCATTGCTGTTTAAATAGAGGGTAGAAACTTTCATCAAAAGCATCGCAGGTATTTTTGAATGTTTGATGAAACAGCTTCGCATCTTCTTCAAACAAATAATATGGCGTAAGATCAGTGCCGCCGCCAAACCAGCGATCTGCCAACGTTCCGTCAGCATCATATAATT
Source organism: Bacteroidota bacterium (assembly GCA_023391315.1). Classification (GTDB taxonomy): domain Bacteria; phylum Bacteroidota; class Bacteroidia; order Chitinophagales; family Chitinophagaceae; genus Parafilimonas. The sequence goes on from JAEWBD010000108.1 coordinate 499, forward strand.
CAAACATGCGGTAATTAAAATGCACTGTTGGCACAAAAGGGTTGAAAGGATGTATAACAGAACTTATGCCGGCTGCAAACCAGGTGGCATCACTGCCTAAAAAAGGTATCTGCAATACCTTGCACATACGTTCCGTTAAATGCCCGTAAACAACAGAAGTATTTACGCCACCTTTCTCAAATACCTGCCCGTTTTGAATAACCTTCGTTAACCCGCCGCCGCCTTTGCCTTCTGCGCGCTGCCATGCATCTTCTGTAAATGTTGATTTGCCGTCAACAGATTCGAGCGCTGTGCATATATCATCCTGGAGGTTGTAAATAAATTCAATCCATTGCTGGCGAAATTCTTTTGTTGCTGTTTTGTTGATTGTTTCTTCAGCCATAAAGCACGCAAAGTTCAAAAAAATGATTGGAGGAAAGAATGATTTAAGCCATTGCTAACAAACATGACAATAACATGACGAAACAAGATGCGAACCTTCACCGGTTTTCAAATTTCAACCAGCGTATATATACTGCTTATAAGTATTTGCTCATTGATTGCTTTTAATTCGAGTATTCATTACCGCATTATGGGTAATTGCAGATTCTTTAACTTCCATTGTAAAATACAAATTTGTAAAGTATATAGACGAGGTTCGATCTTCTATTCATCTATGCTTCGCAGGTCATCCTGCAAAAACGGCTATATAGTTTTTCGTATTGGGGAACAATATTGTGCAGATCAAACTTCATAGCCTGTGCTTTTGCCTTTACCTTAAACTGCTTCAGTAAGGTGTCATCACTTAATAAACGTATAGCCTCTTCACTCATGGTTTGCACATCGCCAACATTTGCAAGAAAACCTGTTTCTCCGTTGATATTTATTTCCGGCAATCCGCCGGCATTTGAGCTGATTACAGGCACGCTTGCTGCCATGGCTTCCATAGCCGCCAGGCCAAAACTTTCATATTCACTGGGCAATAAAAACAAATCAGAAATAAGCAAGATTTCTTCAACCTGTTCCTGTTTGCCAAGAAACCGCACGTCATCCTGTACGCCTAATTTACGCACAAGTTCTTCTGTACTGCGGCGCTCGGGGCCATCTCCAACCAATAATAATTTTGAAGGTAATCTTTCATGCACATTAGCAAACACCTGTATTACATCCTCTACGCGCTTCACCTTACGAAAATTGGAAGCATGAATCAATATTTTTTCTTTATGCGGTGCAATTACTTTCCTGAAAGCGTCAATGGGTTTTTTATAACGGGAATTATCAACAAAATTTTCAATAACCTGTATATCTTTTTCAATAGCGAAAGAACGGTAAGTTTCTTCTTTTAAATTCTGTGATACGGCAGTAATAGCATCGCTTTCATTAATAGAAAAGGTTACAACAGGCTCATATGTTTTATCACGTCCAACCAATGTTATATCCGTACCATGTAAAGTTGTAATAACAGGAATGTTTTTGCCTCGCTTCAATAAGATTTGCTTCGCCATGTAGGCTGCAGAGGCATGCGGAATAGCATAATGCACATGCAGCAAATGGAGATTATGTTTAAGAATAACATCAACCATTGTACTGGCCAGGGCAAGTTCATAAGGAGGATAATCAAATAAAGGATAGGAAGGTACGCTTACCTCATGATAAAAAATATTGGCGCTGAAAGCATCAAGGCGTACAGGCTGCTGGTAAGTAATAAAATGAACATGATGCCCTTTATCTGCCAATGCTTTACCAAGCTCCGTAGCCAAAACGCCGCTTCCGCCATAAGTGGGATAACAAACTATGCCTATACGCATGCAATAATTTTTAGCAAAGTAACAATGTAATCTTTACATAGCTGAGGTCATTTATAAAGATTACAAAACCATCACAATCTTATCAGAGCTCAATCATCCATTGTGCATGCTGCGCATATTTTTTATTCCATGCATCTTTAAATACTGATTGCAGTTTTACACCAAGGTCTGCGTTGGTGGCCTTCTTGCCTTTCACGGGCGGCGTTAAAGTGCCTGCAGAAGGTGTTGTCATTTCAACCTTTGTGGCAAACCATGTTGTATGTAAACGCGGGATGGCAAGACCTAAAATCATGCCGGGCAAACCGTTAAAAGACTCAGGGCCGCCGGTAGTTAAAATCTGGTCAGTATAAAATGCCACAACAAAAACTGAATCGTTGATAATGGTGGTGGCCTTGCGGCAATTAAAGCCAGCAATATCTCTTGAATCGTTGGTTATTTTCCATTTTGCTTTTCTTAAACTGTCTGCAAGCAGAAATTTAGAATCGAAAACAGATTTCTGGGAAACGCTTTGCTTACTATCAAGATTACAATACACCACGTTATCCTGCGCAGGATCGTTAAACCAATCGGGGCCTTTGGGGCCTGCTATTGTTACTTCACGGCCTGGTTCGTACAATGTTTTATTGCCATCAAAATATAAATTGAAATAACTTGTTTTCCATTCAGGCAGTTGTTTTTTTATGGAATTGATAAAATCGAAACCGCCGTCATTGTCGTCGTCCTTTTTATAGATATCATCAATATTGGCAATGAAATGAACTCTTTTCTCAAATTCAATCTGTCCCTTTGCAATAAATATATCCTGTGCATAGAGCAGGGAACTGCACGCACACATTAAGACGAGTAATAAATATTTTTTCATATTAAAAATTTAGGTGGTTGCTAATACTTAAAAAATTATTGTGCGGGTGCAGGCATACCTGCTGCTGTTTTGGAAAAATTCCACACAAAGCTTAACATGAAATAGCGTTTAATGGTATTGTAATTTCTTTCTGTAATAACATTGGTCGTTAACTGGCGTTGATATCCTTTATTTTGATTCAGTAGGTCATACACGGAAAACTTAAGCAGCCCCTTATCATTTTTAAAGAATTTTCTTCCCAGGTATGCATTCCATAACACAACATTATTATTGGTAGTAAAAATGGTTGTTTTTTGCCTGAAGCTGGCATCTACATTATTATTGATCTCAAATTTTCCGGGCAGGTAAACGGTGAGATCGAGGTTATGATTTGTTGTCCAGTATTTTGTTTCGGCCGCCTTATTGATAGATGAGGTGGAAATGTTGTAGCCAACATCAACCCAATAATTAAAATCATATTTCTTCTCTTTGCCCTTATTAAAACCAACATTCACGCTTGGGCTATAGTTATTGGTTTCATTCTTTACACCATTCACAAAGTTTGAATATTTGCTGGAGTTATACCGCAGGCCATAGTTCAAATAAAAATTGGCTTTTGTAAACTTCTTTGATAAGCCAATGCCTCCATAAGCGTTATAGTTTCCGTTTGTGTTTACATAAGTATAGGTTGTAATGCCGCTTGTATCGGTAAACTGGTTGGTAACTATAGCGTTTTCTGTTACCGTTACGCCGCCGTACATATATATTCCCGACTGGTTTAACACTTTATACCTGTTGGCATTAATATACATGCTATGTTGAAACGCCTGTTTTAAACCGGGGTTACCTTTTCTTATTATTAACGGGTTAGTATTATCAGCCACAGGTGAAATCTGCGTTATGCCTGGCTGCTGCGAGCGGCCATTATAATTAATGGAAATGCGGGATTGCGAATTGAATTTATATACAAAATTCACCTTTGGAAAAAAGTTCAGGTAATCACGTTTCAGCACTGTGTCTTTAAATAAATCTTTTTGATTGAAATTGGTGGAAGCGATATCTGTTCCTGCGCCGAGCGTCAATTTTTTACCGTTATATCTCAGCGCTGCACCGCCGGTGTTGGTTGTTACATCAAAATTGTAGTGCGTGCTGAAAGTATCGTTCAGCATTGAATATTTTCCATCGGCTGCCTTGTCATACGATAAATTCTCTGCATTATTGGTGCTTAACCTGAAAGCATAATTTATTTCAGCATACAGGTTTTTTATTAAAGGTTCCGTATAAACAATTTTGGAATTAAACATATTCACTTTGGAATCGTTTCTCTTTTCCTGGTCTGTAGAGTCGTTTAAAAACAAAACACCTTTAGTATAAAATGAATTTAGCGAACGCAGGAAGCCATCAGCATTAGAAGCATTATATACATTGCTGATATTTAATGAAATTGTTCTTCCTTGCTTTTTAAACTTTTTCTTCAACAAAAGGTTTACATTAAAGTTAGCGTTATCGCCATTGGAGTTAATGGTTCTTTTACTTTGGTTTACCAGCACACTGTTTTCATCCAGCGCCTGGTTTGTATAGTCACTGAATGAACTGGAATGGCCGGTGTAACCGCTGCCCGTGAATTTTAAAGAAAAGCTGCTATCGAACTGCTGTTCATAAATGCTGCTAAGGGAGTGCCGGTTCCGGCTGTTAAATGTTTTGGAGTTTTCGGTATTATAAAACATACTGTCGGGCAAAATAGACTGTGAATACGTGCTGCCTTCACCCGATGTATTCAGTTTGTTGAAGCGGTAGCTGCCATTAAAATTCTGTTTGTCATCATTAAATTTATCGCCGAAGTTTATGCCGCCAGCCCAGCTTTTTGGAACACCTTCACCATAATAACTGCCACCGGAAAAATCATCTCCGCCGTCAATATAATAGCCGCCAAAATCATCATCGTATTGCAAACTGGTGCCGCTTCCATAACTGCTCTGTTCATCCCAGTTTAACCCCGTTTTACCGGTACTGCTCATAATGCCATAAGCCGAAATTTTTTTCTTGCCTTTAAAGTTGTTAATCATGGCGCTGTTATTCCAGCGGCTATCCGTGCCGCCACCCACATCCAGTTTCCCAAAATATCCTTTCTTTTTATCTTCTTTCAGTTTAAGATTGATGGTCTTTGTTTTCTCACCGTCATCAATGCCTGTAAATTCAGCCTGGTCGCTTTTCTTGTCAAAAACCTGTACCGATTTTAATGCATCTGCCTGCAGGTTTTTTGTGGCCACGGTTGGATCATCTCCAAAAAATTCTTCTCCATCCACTAATACCTTTTGTACTTTTTCGCCCTGTGCCGTTATGTTACCATCTTTATCCACCTGTATGCCCGGCAATACTTTCAAAAGGTCTTCCACGCTTGCCCCTTGCCGCACATGAAAGCTGTCGGCAGTAAATTCCAGTGTATCGCCTTTCATGCGCATGGCTGCTATCCTTGTGCGCACTTCAACATCAGCTAAAAGATTGGCTTCAGTTGTCAGCATAACATTGCCGATGTTTTTTGTTTCGCCGGGTGCAAAAGAAAGCACATCAAAATAATCGGCATAACGGTTGCGTGTAATCATCAATACATACTTTCCTGTATCAAGATCATCTATTTCAAATGTGCCGCCTTCCTTGCTGCGTGTAAATTTATAAAGTGTAGAATCCTGCGATCTCAGCAGTGTAATTGTCGTATTAACGAGCTTAACGTTCTCTGAGGTGTCAATGGTTGCACCTTTTAAAGTTGCTTTTTGTGCGGATGCATAAATGCTAAAAAATAAAAAAAATAAGAGAATAGAATTTCTTTTCATAAGCGATAAGGGGGTTTCAGTTCAAAATTGGAAGCAAATGTTCCAAATAAAAAGTTAATCATTTTCAAATATGTTCAAAGGTTTATAACACCTTTAAACGGTATAAGTTTTTTTGCTCCTAATTTTTTTAACGCAAATTCTTTTACAACAATTAATGGTATAGCTATTTTATCCGAATATTGCCCTCACCACATAATCAGTTAATAATAATTTCATCCCAAGGGGTTTAGTAACACTGTAAATAATGTAATTTACCCGCATTAATTATTTAAGTATTAAAAATACAAGTTGATTTGCTATGATGCTTTCATCAAACATTTTCCATAAACATCCACGTATGAAAATAAGTTTTCGCTTTACCTGCTTATTTCTATTTGCTTTTTCAACAGTTCAATGCATGGCACAATCAAAAAGATTTGATACAACTGTGAAGATGGGCGACCAGGGTTTTCGCGTTGAATGCAGCAATAAAAATGCTGATAAAAATGAAGTAACTGTTTCACCCATTAATTTACAGGTAAGCGGCAGGAAGCCTTCATTCATTGTATATGGAAAAGTATTGAAGGCATTTACAGATGACATGAATGATGATGGCCGCCCCGATCTTGCTATCTGTGTTTACAGCGGCGATAATGATGCTATAGGTTCTGTGGTTGCCATATCTTATAATGCTGAAAAAGGCTTCGACCCTGTTTTCTTTCCGGATATTTACCTTGATGCTAAAATCCGCGAAGGTTATAAAGGGCATGATGTGTTTTCGCCGTTAACAGGAACGCTGATGCGAAAATTTCCAATTTATATGCCCGGCGATGCCGCAGATAAACCAACAGGCGGCACACGGGTAGTTCAATATAAAGCTATGATGGAGAATGGCCGCCAATCGTTCAAGGTCTTAAGATCGTATGACACAAAATAATTGTCATTAAAAAAATACAGCTATGGAAAATACGAATGATGATGCGCAGCATCATGTACAGCATACAAAATATGAAGACCTGCATTTTGTTGACAGCACAAAACCTGTATGGAATTATTCATTATTCAATGATGAAGACATCAGCAATTTTCAAAATGGCACCCATTACAGGCTGTATGAATTATTTGGCAATAAGCAGCTTGAAGTATTAAACACGCAGGGAACTTATTTTGCCGTATGGGCGCCAAATGCAACGCAGGTAAGCGTTATAGGCAATTTTAATAACTGGGATAATGAGGCGCACAAATTATTTGTAAGGCTTGATAAAAGCGGTATATGGGAAGGCTTTATCCCAAATGTATGGAGCGGTGAAAGTTATAAATACCATATTCATGGTTATGGCGGAACACAGTTGGATAAGGGCGATCCCTTTGCACACCTGTGGGAGAAACGGCCGCTTACGGCATCAATTATGTGGGGTACTTTTTACGAATGGACGGATGAAACATGGATGAAGCAACGCAAAAAAAACAATGCGCTTACTTCCCCTTTCTCTGTTTATGAAGTGCACCTTGCAAGCTGGATGCGGCCTGATAAAAATGATGAGGAAAGCTATAATACTTACGAACAAATATCGGAACGGCTGGTGCCTTATGTGCAGCAAATGGGTTTCACGCATGTGGAACTAATGCCTGTAATGGAACATCCTTTCGATGGAAGCTGGGGCTACCAGGGTACGGGGTATTATGCGCCTAGTTCTCGTTTTGGAAGCCCGCAGGATTTTGCGGCTATGGTGAATGCATTTCATAATGCAGGCATTGGCGTTATTCTCGATTGGGTGCCTTCGCATTTTCCTTACGATGCACATGGCCTGTTTATGTTTGACGGCACGCATACATATGAATATGCAGATATGCGCAAAGGTTATCATCCCGACTGGAATTCTTATGTGTTCAATTATAAACGTGGCGAAGTAAAAAGTTTTTTAATAAGCAATGCACGTTTCTGGTGCGACCGCTTTCATGCAGATGGCCTGCGCGTGGATGCCGTGAGTTCTATGCTGCGGCTTGATTACAGCCGCAAGGAAGGCCAGTGGGAACCGAACGAATTTGGTGGTAACGGTAACATTGAAGCGATTGCATTTATTAAAGATTTAAATGAAACTTTATTCAGGGATTTTCCGGATATACAAACCATTGCCGAAGAAGCTTCTGACTGGCCGGGTATAAGCAGGCCAACATTTGAAGACGGTTTAGGTTTTGGCATGAAATGGATGATGGGCTGGATGCATGATACGCTTGATTATTTTAAGATGGAGCCCTCCCTGCGTCACCTCATTCAAAACAAATTTACATTCAGCATGATGTATTTCTATGATGAAAACTTTATGCTGCCTTTAAGCCATGATGAAGTAGTGCATGGTAAAAGCCCCATGCTGTATAAAATGCCCGGTGATGAATGGCAGAAATTTGCCAACCTGCGTTTATTATATACGTATATGTTCACACATCCGGGGGCTAAACTTTTGTTTATGGGCAATGAGTTTGCTGCAACAAGCGAATGGAATTATAAAAGTGAACTGCAATGGGAACTGCTGCAATATGTAAGCCATGGCGGCATGAAATATTGTGTTCAAAAATTAAATGAGCTCTATCGCAATGAACCGGCTTTGTATGAAAAACAATTTATACAAGGCGGTTTTGAATGGCTCGATCTTACCAAAGGCAGTTATGCCGTAATTGGCTATAAACGCATGGGCAATAATCCCGAAGACGATGTGCTGGTTATTTTGAACATGACAACACAGGTACGTAACGACTGGGAAATATATGTGCATGGCAAAGGTGAATGGCAAGAAATCTTCAACAGCAACAGTAAAGAATTCTGGGGTACCGGTGATGTATATAATCCTGAAATAAGAATAGAACTGGTGGATGAAGGAACAAAAGCTTATAAGCTGACTATTAATTTGCCTGCATTGGGTGCAGTGGTGTTGCGGTAACGCGGTCAGACGCATCAAGCGTCAGACCGATAGCAATCATTGATACCAAAATACCCTTATCATGCACTTCGAAGAAGATCAGCTGTACCACATCTACAACCAGGGAAATAACAAACAACAAATATTCTTCTCTCATGAAAATTATCTTTATTTCCTTCAGCATTATAGAAGAACTGTAAGCCCTTTTGCTGATACTATTGCTTATTGCCTCATGCCAAATCATTTTCATTTCCTCATTCATACAAATAATGATTCCATTCAAAAATTAAAGGTTGGTAGTTTAACCCTTACTCAATTATCGGACGGTATAAGAAAATGCCTTCGTAGTTATGCTGTAGCCATCAATAAACAACGGCATGCAAGCGGTTCACTATTCAGGCAAAAAACCAAAGCAGATGCCGTTGCTAATTCTTCAACTGATTATGCAAGAAATATTTTTCACTATATCCATCAAAATCCGCTGCGTGCAAAGCTGGTGACCGATTTAAGCAATTGGGAGTATTCATCGTATAAAGATTATATAGGCTTGAGAAAAGGCACTTTAATAAATAAAGAATTGGCAGTAAGGTTTATTGATGTTAACTGGAAGTGTTTGGAAAAAGATACTTTAGAATCTTATAAAAATAAAAACACTGATTTTTGCTAACGGTTTGACGGCATTGAGCCGTCTGACCACGTTATCTAAACAACCGCGCTATGAACAAATACATATGGTTTGCAATTTTAGTTACCATACTAATTACAGCATGTAATTCACAACCTAAGCAGCAAAATACAGCCGCTGTAAATAATATTTCAGATTCCGCTTTATTCGATACCATTCAGCGCAGGACATTTGAATATTTCTGGACGGGCGCCGAATCCAACAGCGGCATGGCCGCCGAGCGCATTCACATCGATGGCGATTACCCGGAAAATGATCAAAGCACCATTGCCGTTGGCGGCAGTGGCTTTGGGTTGATGGCCATTCTTACAGGCATTGAACGCAATTATATAATGAGGCAGCAAGGTTTTGAACGCCTGCAGAAAATTGTAAACTTTCTTGAAAAAGCAGATCGTTTTCATGGCGCTTACCCGCATTGGTTGCTGGATGAAAACGGCCATGTACGCCCATTTGGTTTTGATGATAATGGTGGCGATCTTGTGGAAACAAGCTTTTTAATGCAAGGCCTTTTATGTGTGCGGCAATATTTTAAAGATGGCGATGATGATGAAAAAAAATTAGCAGCGCGTATTGATAGTTTATGGAAGCAGGTCGAGTTTGACTGGTACCGCCGCAACAATCAGAATGTATTGTACTGGCACTGGAGTCCCAACTATGGATGGAAGAAGAATTTTGCGGTGCATGGTTACAATGAATGTTTGATTATGTATGTATTGGCCGCTTCTTCACCCACGCATGGTGTGCCGGCAGAAGTGTACCACAAAGGCTGGGCGGAAAACGGTGCTATTAATAAAACAAGCATGTATAAAAATGATACGCTGCATTTATTCATGCAGGGCAACCCACCGCATGGCGGACCTTTATTCTGGGCGCATTATTCGTGGCTTGGCTTAAACCCGAATGGATTAAAAGATCAATACGCTGATTACTGGAAAGAGATGAACACTATGGCAAAGATGAATTATGAATGGTGTGTTGATAATCCAAAGAAGTTTAAAGGTTATGGCCAAGATAACTGGGGCTTAACGGCAAGCTATTCTGTAAAAGGTTATGCAGCGCATGCCCCCGATTCCATAAATGATCTCGGTGTTATTTCACCAACAGCCGCTTTATCATCTTTTCCATATACGCCGGAGCAGTCAATGGCTGCCATGAAGCATTGGTATAACGATTCAACGCTCAGAAATAAATTGCTTGGCCCTTATGGTTTTTATGATGCCTTCAGTGAAACAGACAACTGGTATCCGCAACGTTATCTTGCCATAGACCAGGGGCCCATTGTAGTAATGATGGAAAATTACCGCAGCGGCTTGTTGTGGAAATTATTTATGAGTTGTGATGAAGTAAAAAAAGGACTTGCCAAACTTAGCTTTACAGTAACTGAATAAACATAAACGAAATACATTGAAGCAGCTTTTTAGAATCTATTTTATTGCAGCAATATTATTATTTGCCAATGCTGCGTTTGCCCAACCTATTATTCATTCGCATAACGATTATACACACGCCGTTCCTTTTTGGGATGCCTACAACCATAAAGCCGGCGTTATTGAAGCCGACGTATATTATGTGAATGGCGAATTAATGGTTGCCCATAATAAAGCAGACATCAGGCCAGCCAACAGTTTAAACAACATGTACATTCAGCCTATTGTAGAATTGTTTGATACAGGGAAAAACGTGCATAGCTTTTATTTAATGATTGATATAAAAGAAAACCAGGCGCAGGCATTGCCCGCATTGATGAATGTATTGCAACAGCATTCTTCGGTATTTAACCGGCAGGTAAATAAAAATGCAGTGCAGGTTTTTATAAGTGGTGAAAGGCCCGCAGATTCAACATTTCATAATTATCCGCCTTTTATAATGTTTGATGGTTTGCCCGGCAAACATTATGCACCGCAGGATTTGGGAAAAATAGTAATGATAAGTGATAATTTTCGCACATATTCTCACTGGAATGGTAATGGCACGTTGCCCGCTGCAGACAGTATTAAACTTGTAAATGTTATTAATGCTGCACATGCAACCGGCAAACCCGTAAGGCTATGGGGAGCGCCTGATACGCAGCAGTGCTGGCAAACAATCATCAACCTTAAAGCTGATGTTATTAATACCGACAAAGTTGAAATGTGCAGGCAGTTTTTAAATGCACGAAACAATCAAATTTTATAAAGTATTTGCAAAAACAAAATTGCCTGTTAATTCGTGAAGGAGGCAACCACTCTATTTATCAAAATCAGATTAATAAGAAAATCACATCTGTTCCGCGTCATAAAGAAATAAAAAATTCTTGTTAGAAAAATTTGTAAGGATTTAGAAATCCCCTCACCACAAAATTTTCAATAATATTTAAAAGCAGTATCAAATATTATTGCGTGCTCTGACATAACACCCTTCCTTTTTTTACATCCCTTCCTTCATTCCCGCCAGGTTTTAAAAAATCATGTTTTTAGAGGATATATTTAACAACACATTGTTTTCATATTCGCATCATTAAAATGTTAAACCAAAATATGTTTTATGAAAACACAGATTTCTACTTTGATACTCGCAATCTTAACAGGTCTTAGTTTTAGCGCCCATGCCAAAGTATGGCGCATAAATAATAATGCCGGCGTAAATGCAGATTTCACTTCCGCTAATGCGGCTGTAACAAACAGCGCAGTGCAAAGCGGCGATACGCTTTATTTTGAAGCCAGTGCAACCGATTATGGCGGCATAACCATTTCCAAAAAACTTGTATTAATTGGCACAGGTTACTTTTTAGACAGCACTAACAACCCCGGCCTGCAGTATAATCCAAACGCTGCTGTTATTAATGGCGTAGTATTAGATTCAGCCGGCACAGGCTCCACATTTACAGGGCTTACAGTAAACTTTTTAATTGGGCCGGGAGCCGGCGGCAGCAGCATAGATAACCTTACCATTACAAGATGCCGCGTTACCGGTATTGGAAATTATTATGGTTATACACCCGGCACCATACTAAGCGGCTGGAAGGTCAATAAAAATTATATAACAGGCAGTTTCGGCGACGGCGCATGGGTAATGCAGAACTGGGATGTAAGCAATAATATTGTTGACACCTGGATTAATATGGAAAACACAGCCTGCTCAGGCAATGTAATTCGCAACAATGTATTCCGGGGGGCCATTCATATTGTAAACGGATATTTTGCCAATAACCTGCTTTCAGGCTGGAATGATTATGTATTTACCAACACCGTGGTTAAGAATACGCTCTCTGCAGGTACGCCTTCAACTTTTGCAGCGTATGTTGGCAGCAACAATAACAGCTATGGTTATACCGATGCCCAGTTTTTTGTAAGCACCGGCAGCGCAGATGCCAAATGGAAATTAGCGTCCGGTTCACCTGCCAAACAGGCCGGGTTAACAGTGGGTTCAGTTGTAAAACCAGACTGCGGCGCTTTTGGCGGCCCTGATCCTTATATACTCTCAGGCATTCCCAATATACCCGCCATTTATAAATTAACTGTTCCCGCAAGCATTGCTTCAGGCACCAGCAGCATGAACATTACATTCAGCACGAGGAGCAATCCCTGATACCTTGCTGCAGTATTTTTTAAAATCAGTGAAAAAGAAGGCTCAACCGGGCGGTTTTAAACGCCCGGATAAAGATTGATGGGTATAATGAATTGTTCTTTTAGGGAAAGAAAGGAGTTTTCTGGGGAATTATATCGGAAAAGCAGGAGAAAGAATGAGTTTTCTGGGGAAGGGAAACGGTTTTCTGGGGAGAAAAATGAGTTTTATCGGGAATTTTTCCGGTTTTCCGGGGAAAATTTGAGCCGGTTCCCGCATTTCATTTAAAGAATACTTCACCCATAATATACTGCCGCACACTTGCTGTAATTACAAAAAACATTTTCAGTGGTTCACTTTATATATGTAAAATGAAAAACCTATTTACCATACTGGCACTGGCTGTGTGCTTTTGTGTAAAAGCACAAACAGACCCTGCTTATCCGCCGGCGCCTGCAGCCGCACAAAATATTATAACGGCTGAATATTTTATTGATACAGACCCGGGCTTTGGCCATGGCACTCCGCTTACCGTTACACCGGGTTTAAATATTTCCGACCTCACCAAAACAATTAACACTGCCGGCTTGCCAAATGGTGTGCATCGCTTGTACATACGCAGCAAAAACCAGGGTGGCCGCTGGAGCCTTGCTAACTACAACCTGTTTACAGTAGATTTTGACCCCTCCTATCCTGCCCTGCCTGCAGCCGCACAAAATATTGTTGCGGCGGAATATTTTATTGATACCGATCCCGGCTTCGGCAAAGGCACAGCCATTACTATAACACCGGGTTTGAATATAGCCAACTTCAATACAACAGTTAATACTACCGGTTTAGGCAATGGCGTACACCGTTTGTACCTGCGCACAAAAAATGCGGTCGGTAAATAGAGCCTTGTTAATTACAGTTCATTTATTGTTGACAGCGACCCATCATATCC
>JAEWBD010000146.1 GCA_023391315.1 Bacteroidota bacterium
GTGCGGAAGCCTGGCAGGGCAATGAACTTGCCGGCGGTTTATATGGCATAAAAATGGGAAAGGTTTTCTTTGGCGAAAGCATGTTCAGCCATATTTCCAATGCCAGCAAATTTGCTTTTATAAACTACGTAAAGCAATTGGCGCAGGAAGGCGTTGTTTTAATAGACTGCCAGGTTTATACAAAACATTTGGAAAGCCTGGGCGCTGAAATGATAAGCCGTAATGAATTTTTGAATCTGCTTCAACAGATTGCTTAACTTGAAAATGATTATACAATTTAATTATTAACCGCCTTATAACGAGTGAACGATATTTATAAGCTGTCTCTTATAATCTGCATGCTGCTTGTTTGTTTTTATGCCGGTGCCCAGAATAAGGATACTATTCAAACCACCTCAAAAAGCAATATATTCAGCCATGCACTGAAGCTTATAAAAAGAAAGCATAAAGATACAAGCTCCATTACCAGGCTTAACCGGCAGGAATTACTTACCACTAAAAGTGAGGTCGCTTTTAAACAATATGAAGGCAAAATCATCCGGAACATTATCATTAACCGCTTTAAGTTTGAAAAAACCTTCGCAGACACATCAAAATCAATTGACTATTTCGGAACCAGGCTCTTAAACAGCCTGCATAATAATACCAAGGAATGGGCAATAAGAGATAACCTTTTCTTTAAAGAAAATACCCCGGTTGCCGCTTACCTGCTTGCTGATAATGAACGGTTTTTACGTACACTCGACTATATACAGGATGCACGCATTATTATTCAGCCTAAAACCGGTTCGCCCGATTCTGTGGATGTTTATGTAATTACCAAAGACCTTTTTAGTATTAACGGCGTACTTAACAGGGCCAGCACCGGCAGGTTTAAGGCAACTGCAGAAGATGTAAACCTTTTTGGAGCAGCCCAGAGTGTTCGGCTTACTTTTCTTGCGGAAAAAGAAAGAGAACCCACTGCAGGCATTGGTTTATCCTATACAAAATTTAATATAGCGCATAGTTTTATTGATGCATCTGTTGGGTATTCAACCATCAACCAGGATTTGTTTAACCGCACTACCGATGAACAAGCCACCTATTTTTCTCTGCAGCGAAACCTTGCCTCGCAATACAAACATTTTGCCGGAGGTTTAACGATCGGCGATTTTAAAACCTTTAATAATTACAACAAGCAGCCTTTTGATTTTTACGATTATCATTACCGGCTTTTTGATGCATGGATCGGTTATAATCTCGGTATAAAAAAATATGCAATCAACCATAAGCATCTCGACAGGCATTTTGTGAGTATCCGATACATGAATACCAATTTTATAACAACGCCGCAGCAGGCGGTTGATAAACTTATATTCAGGTTTGATGATAAGCAGGCGGTTTTAGGCCAGTTCACTTTTTTTAAACAGGAGTTTTACAAAACCAATTACCTGTATGGCTTTGGCAATACGGAAGATGTGCCTTATGGTTATAATGTGTCATTAACGGGTGGCTGGTATAAACAATCATTTCTTTCCCGGCCTTATACCGGTGTTGACGCCAACCTCTACAGTGTTTATAAAAAAGGCGACATCGTGCAATATTTCCTGCGTGCCGGTACTTTTTATAACAAAGGGAAATTACAGGACGGTGCTTTACTTGTGGGGGCATCCGCATTCAGCAGGGCTGTATTGTTTAAGAATTTTAAGATGCGCCAGTATGCCCGCATTTCCTATACGCATCTCTTTAACCGCACCGGCCTGGAACCTTTACGCATCAATAATCCGTTTGGCATCCGTTATTTTAAAGCTGATTCTGTGTTGGGAGAAGACAGGTTTAGCCTGCACTCTGAAACCATTACTTTTACCAACTTTAAAATTTTTGGATTTAAGTTCTCTCCTTTTGGCTTTGCTGACGTTGCTGCCGTAACAGCGGAAGATAAACCCGCTGTTACCGATTGGTACTATGGCCTGGGCGGCGGCATAAGAACAAGGAATGAAAACCTTGTATTCAAAACAGCGGAACTGAGGTTTGTGTATTTCCCAAAAATACCGGAAGGCTTATCAAAATTCCTGGCAAGAATTACCATCAACATACAGTTCAGGTATAATACTAATTATGTGCATGCGCCGGATATTATCCAGCTTAACAGCGATTATGATAATAATATTTTTTAACCGGCTAAAGACCCTGCTTTTACAGTTTAATGAAGGAGAAGATGTTTATATTCATTTTACGTACAAGTAAATTTGATATGATAAATTTAACCCGGCAAAATAACGGGTAGTTTTCAAACAGACTATATTTGTTACAATATCTAACGTAAAGCTGACCGGTTTAAATGCTTGCTTTTGCAAAGGATTGGAATGCAGCGGCTGCCGGAAAGTATATTAATTTATACCTAAATAGTTTCAATTATGGGATTCCAGGAAATACTGATCATAGCAGTTGTAATACTCATACTTTTTGGCGCCAAAAGAATTCCTGAAATGATGAAGGGTGTAGGAAAAGGCATACGTGAATTTAACAGTGAAAGAGATAAAGTTTCCACTGTTGAAGAGAAAGACGAGCCGGCGAAATAAATATTCCTGCTCATTTTAGCTTATTATAAGCTTGCCCGCATCATTTGTATTCGCCATATACCGCATCGCGAAAACGCTTATGCAGGGTTCCGTAAAACGGCATTACCTGCACAAACATTACAGCCGTAAGTTCGTTTGCAGGATCAACCCAAAATAAAGTGCTGGCAGCGCCATCCCAGAAAAACTCTCCTACCACGCCATTATTTTCCGCTTTCGTTGCCGGTGGGCGAAGCCGTACGGCAAAATCAATTCCAAATCCTACCTGGCCTTTGGAAGGCAGCCACATACGTTTGGAAATGGTATCGGATAGTTGGTTGGTATGCATCAGTTCCACTGTTTCAGGCTTTAATATTTGCACGTTGCCAAGTGCGCCTTTATTTACGAGCATGCGGGCAAACTTCATATAATCGTCCACCGTAGAGGTAAGGCCAAAACCTCCGGGTTTCAGCGGCCAGTCTTTTATATTGAAAGAATTTTCATCATCCGGCAAAGGCGTTAAGCTGCCGTTTTCCTTCCTGTAAGTAACAGCAAACCGCTTCCTGTCGCTCCCGGGCACAATGTAGCGGGTATTTGTCAATTGCAGCGGGCCCAGTATGGTTTCCCGGAGGTATTGATCGAAAGGCTTTCCTGATATGCGTTCCACCAGGTAAGCCTGCACATCCACTGAAGTGCCGTATGCCCATTCTTCGCCCGGTTGAAACAACAGTGGCAAACTGGCCAGTTTTTCAGCCATTTCAGCCAGCGTATTTTGCGGGTTCATGGCATCGGTTTTTTTAATCAGCTCACCTATGCCCGGCAGGTCTGAACTATAAACAAACCCCGACGTATGACGGGTAATATCCCTCATGGTAACCGGCCGTTTGGCTGGTTCCAGTATAAGGTTGCCCGCAGCATCCACACCTTTATACACCTGCATATTTTTAAATTCGGGTGCATATTTCGAAATGGGATCATCCAGTTTAAAAGCGCCTTTTTCATATAGCGTCATCAACGCCACACCGGTAAGTGGTTTAGTCATTGAATAGATGCGTACAATGGTATTCCTGTCCATTGGCGTTTTATTTTCACGGTTTGCATAGCCAAATGCATTAAAATACACCTCCTCGCCTTTTTCATATATCAATGCTGAAACTCCGGCAATAGTGCCTGAGTCAACAAAGCTTTTTAAAACAGTATTGATCCTTGTTTTTACAGCGTCATTTACGACAGGCACATCCTTATTTTTTATCTCATTTATAGGCTGGGAAGAAAGCGATGCAAAGCAAATACAGGATAATAAACAGGCAGCAATGATCTTTTTCATATGTATGCAGGAGTTTTGTAACAGGCCCGTAAGGTACACATCTTCTTTATAAAAATGCAAGGTGCGGTAAACCATTGGCTGAGAAAGACCCTGTGTTTATTGTTAGGTAATATTCTCAGTAATGCCTGGTCTCATCTGTACACTTTGGG
>JAEWBD010000192.1 GCA_023391315.1 Bacteroidota bacterium
CCGCTGGAGCAGGAAGGCACCTATCCACTGCCTGAAGCACAGGTTGACCGTTTTATGATGAAGGTGATTGTGAAATATCCTGATAAACAGGAAGAGCAAATGATTATCCGCAACCAGGTGCAGGGTATGCAATTACCAATTATAGAACCGGTGGTTAGCCTGGATGAAGTGAATGCAGGAAAAGTATTAACGAGGCAGGTTTATATTGATGAGAAAATTGAAAAATATATTGTTGATATAGTTTTTGCCACCAGGTTTCCGGATCAGTATAATTTATCAAAATTACGCGATATCATTAGCTATGGTGCTTCGCCAAGGGCAAGCATTAACCTTGCACTGGCTGCAAAAGCGCATGCCTTTATGCATAAACGCGGTTTTGTAATTCCGGATGATATAAAAACGATCTGCAAAGATGTATTGCGTCACCGCATTGGTTTAACCTACGAAGCAGAAGCAGAAAATATAACGGCGGAAACAATTATCTCAGAGATTTTGAGAACGGTGAATGTGCCGTAAGGGCCGGAAAATAAATTTGAACCTTTTACAAGCCTTATTGACGAAAACCTTAAGGATTTTAAATGGGCTTATTAAATCGTATGAAACAAATATGGCTTTGAAGTAGCTATCAACTATCATCTATCAACCGTCAACCATAAATGGAAGTAAGCGAGTTATTAAAAAAAGTAAGAGCGCTCGAAATAAAAAGCCGGCGTTTAACCAATCACCTTTTTACGGGTGAATATCATACTGCTTTTCGTGGGCAGGGCATGGCGTTTAAAGAAGTGCGTGAATACCAGCCGGGCGATGATGTGCGGTTTATTGACTGGAATGTTTCTGCAAGAATGGATCATACCTACAGCAAAATCTTTGAAGAAGAGAGAGAGCTGAGTGTTTTTTTATTGATTGATGTAAGCGCCAGCAGTTTGTTCGGCACTTTTAAACAAAGTAAAAAAGATTTGATAACAGAAATGGCGGCCTTGCTTGCCTTTTCGGCTGTTAGTAATAACGATAAAGCAGGGCTTATTTTTTTTAGCAATAAAGTTGAAAAATATATTCCTGCAAAAAAAGGCAAAGAACATGTTTTATATATGCTGCGTGAAATGATAACCTTTCAGCCACGGTCATCTCAAACGGATATTACGAAAGCCATCGCCTACCTGAACCGTGTTACAAGGCATAAAAGCATTGTCTTTATATTAAGTGATTTTGCTGATGCCGGTTATGAGCAAACGCTTAAAGTTGCCGCAAAACGCCATGATATAATTGGCATACAGGTGCATGATAAAAGGGATATAGATCTGCCTAAAATGGGTTTATTGCAATTGCAGGATGCTGAAACCGGCCGCAGCATTTTATTAAATACCAGCGATGTGGTAATGCGGGCAGAATATAACAGGCAATTCAACAAAATTCAGGAAGATGCGAGGCGTGTTTTCAGGCTTGCCGGCGCAGATCTTGTTCAACTTGCAACAGGCGACGATTATGTAAAAGCCTTGCAGCAATTTTTTATGAAGCGGGCATGAGAAACCGGTCAACAGTCAACAGTCAACAGTCAACGGTGGTTGCAGCTTTCTCTTGTGCAATGAAGACGTTCTTAGTCCTTTTTGCATCAGCTATCTTTTTTACATCTTCCGCGCAAAGCGTATCTGCATCCATTGACAGGGATAAGATTTTATTGGGCGAACAGGTTACGCTTAAAATAAGTCTTAACAGAATAGATGAAAATAATTTCTTTGTTGCAACATGGCCGCAAATAAATGACACCATTAACCATACAGAAATTGTGAAACGCGCCGCCATCGATACCATTAATATCGCCGGCAATTTCACTTACCAGCAAAACTTTGTAATTACATCTTTCGATTCAGGCCGGTGGCAGCTTGGTCCTTTTAATTTTATTATCCAGGAAAAATCAACCGGCAAAAAAATACAGCTTCAAACCACACCGCTTTATTTAACCGTGCTTCCTGTGGATGTATCTTCTTTAAAAGAATATCATCCCATAAAAGATATTATTGATGTGCAAACAGGCTTTAACTGGCGGCCCGTAATTATAGCTGCGCTATTGGTTTTGCTGATAGCGATTATTGCACTCATCATCATAAAAAGAAAGAAAAAACCTGTACCGCAGCCCAAGCCTGAATTAAAAGGAACGCCACTGGAAAGGGCTTTGGAGAAGCTAAAGGCTTTGCAGCAACAAAGCTTATCATCAACTGCCGCTGTAAAGAAATTCCATTCGGATATGGATGATGCCACGAGGCAGTATATTGAAGAAGTAACCAATATAAAAGCGCTGCATTTAACCGCGGGTGAATTATTACCCCGTCTTAAATTTTATATGCAGGATATAGCTGAAAGAAATAATTTCAGCCGGATATTCGATTTGAATGCATCGGTAAAATTTGCCCGGTATTTGCCCGGCGAAACAGAAAGCAAAAGCACGTTGCAGGAAGTTATCCGGATAATTAAAGACATTGATGAAAATATAAACAGGGCAAGAACAGATGCTGACAGACTGGTACCGAAATATTGAATTTGCGCATACCTGGGTTTTGGGTGCTTTATTGTTAATGCCTATATTAATTTATGAATATATACGGTGCAACAAAAAGCAGCAGGCATCTATGCTGGTTACCACCACTTATTTTGTAAGGATAACCAAAAATCTGAGAGTATCGTTAAGGCATTTGCCTTTTGTGTTAAGATGCCTTGCCCTAATATGTTTAATTCTGGCGCTTGCCAGGCCACGCATCAAATTCACAGAAACGGAAAACGAAGGTGAAGGAATTGACATAGTGCTTTGCTTTGATATAAGCGGCAGCATGACCGAAAAAGACTTTGACCCTAACCGGCTTGAAGCGGCGAAGCAGGTAGCATCGAGCTTTGTAAGCAACAGGCCGGGTGATGAAATTGGCATTGTAATTTTCAGTAACCTGAGTTTTACTTTGTGCCCGCTCACCTCCGATCACAACGCCCTTTTAAACCAGGTAAAAAATATACAAAGTGGTTACCTGCAGGATGAAGGAACAGCTATTGGCAGTGGTATTGCAACAAGCGTT
Source organism: Bacteroidota bacterium (assembly GCA_023391315.1). Lineage (GTDB taxonomy): Bacteria > Bacteroidota > Bacteroidia > Chitinophagales > Chitinophagaceae > Parafilimonas. The sequence continues at coordinate 3,060 of JAEWBD010000192.1, forward strand.
GACAGGTTACGCTATAGTAAAGTAAAAAGTAAAATAATCATTCTTTTAACCGATGGCGTTGATTTTGGAGGCACAATTCCTCCTGATATGGCGCTGCAGATGGCAAAATATTACGGTATAAAAATTTATACCATTGGGGTTGGCTCCGAAAAAGAAGTGGATGAAGTGGTGGATTCGCCGCTGGGACCCGTTGTTCAGCATAAAACATTGCAGTATAATGAAGCCCTCTTAAAAAAGCTTGCCGATGAAACGGGCGGCCAGTATTTCCATGCCATCGATAAATCTGCCCTGCAAAAAATTTATGGCAGTATAAACCAGCTTGAAAAATCTAAAATAGAAGTAAAAACTTATAACCGCTATACAGATAAATTTCTTCCACTGCTTGTTGCCGCAGTTATTTATATTTTAATTGAAGTTTTGCTGCGTTATACGGTATTCAGGAAATTCCCTTAAACATTTTTTTTGAAATCTGCACCAGCAAATAAAACAGTTATGTAAAATCATATCCTATATGGCTGTATTCAATAGCTTTCGCTTCAATATACCTTTTAAAACGTGCTAAATCTTCCTTTACTACTTCCTTCAGCCAGGGATTGATTACAGTTGCTGCGGCAGACCCGATATAACCGGCCGGAGGACGATAGCTGATCATAAGGTTAACCTCCGTTCCGCCGGTGGTGTTAGCAAATGTAATTTTACCAGCAGTTTCTATTTTAGAACCCGGGAGGGAACGCCAGCTTAACTCACGGCCTTCTTCCTGGTCAATAATTTCGGCTTTCCATGCAATGGCGGGAAGGCGTCCAGGGGTTTTCAATACCCAAACGGAATGCAATTCATCAATCACCTTAATCTCTTTTATATGCTTTAAAAAACGTGGCAGTCTTTCAAGGTTTCGCCATGATTCATAAACCAGTTGCCTTGGCGCTTTTACAATAAAGTAAGTCCTTATGTTTACAGCACGGGTATGCATTCTGTACTCTTCGCGTTTGGCCAACGCGGTTAATAAACAATTGCCGGAGAGCCCCCTGTAAAGAAAATACATTCCGCCATAACGCAGCGCCTTCTTTACTATGCCCTGTTTTCCTTTTATGGCCATGCCATACAAAACGGTGCCGGCAGCCAGTGAAACGATGCGCCCTGTTTTTCCAACATTTATAACATTACTGTTTTCATATAATTTCGTTGCCCGTGGTTCAAACGCATTTCCGCTAAGTTTATAATTATGCATCTGTGAATTTTTTTTGTTTTATGCTGCAAAGCTCATTCCACTTATTACATTTATCAATTGCCTTCCTCTATCTTCGTTAAATGCTTGCGCGTATATATAAATCAACAGGCAGTTGGTATACAGCAAAAACCGAAGATGGTGCAATTTACAATGCACGAATGAAAGGAATTTTTAAAATTGATGATATAACCTCCACCAATCCTGTTGCCGTGGGTGATATAGTTGAAATTGAAGTGGAAGATACCGCTGGCAACAATGCTATCATTCATGATATTTATGAAAGAAAGAATTATATAGCCCGCAATTCACCGAGGAATAAAAAGCAGCAGCATATAATTGCTTCCAATATTGACCAGGCTTTATTACTTGCAACTTTAAAAGAACCGAGAACCTCGCAGGGCTTTATTGACAGGTGCCTTGTAGCGGCAGAAGCCTATCATATTCCATCTATAATTATTTTCAATAAAACTGATATTTATAAAAAGAAGGAATGGGATTCTTTTGACAAGCTTAAACAGATTTATGAGAGTATTGATTATTCTGTGTATGCTATAAGTGTAAAAACAAATGAAGGGCTGGATGCAATAAAAAGCCTGTTGAAAAATAATACTACCCTGGTGTATGGTCACAGCGGCACCGGAAAATCCACATTCATTAATTATCTTCTTCCACATTTGGGGATTCGCACAAAAGAAGTGAGTAACTGGAGCGGCAAAGGCATGCACACCACCACTTATGCCGAGATGCACGACCTGTCTTTTGGCGGGAGAATAATTGATACGCCCGGCATACGGGAATTTGCATTAACCAATATGGAAAGGACTGAATTATCGCATTATTTTCCTGAAATGCGGAATTTATTGCAGCAATGCAGGTTTAATAATTGTTTGCATATTGAAGAACCGGGTTGTGCAGTAAAAGAAGCGGTAGAAGAGGGGAAAATATATATAGAACGTTATCTCAGCTATTATAACATCCTTGAATCTATTCCTGAAAATAATTACTAACCATTACGTAACCGGCCGGCAATTTTGTCTGCGTTCTTTTTGTCTTTGCCATTATACAACAGCGTAACGCCGTTGTAAACGCTGTATTGAAGGGATAAAGCATCGCCGCGATATTTGTAATGCCATTCAACCACTATGGCATCATCTTCTTTTGACATCAGGTGCACATGACGGGTTTTGCTCAATACATTAGCAAGACGGTAAAAGTCCTGCAGATTGCCGTTTTCACTAATAACCGTTTCGGTAAAGGTGCTGTATTCAAATGGTTTCATATTAATAATTAGTTAGCATTGCTCAACAATATTCATTCCATAACTGGCAAAAGCATTTCCTCAACTACTTAAGTTACAATGAATTAACACAACTATGTATTAATCGTCGTAAATATTGATTGGGGAAACACTTACTGCCCCGGGTGTTTCAAAAACAGTAAGTTTTAAATTGCGGCCAACAGTCAACAGTTATCAGACAATAACTTAATCTATTTTGCTGCATTATATTCAGAAAACCAGGAAGAATATTTTGTGTAATTTTTGGCAATGCGCTCTATTTCGCCATGTATGCTGTCGGTTGAAATATCTTTTACTTTTTTAGCGGGAACGCCTGCATAAATTGCCCCGGATTCAACCACCGTGCCTTCCAGCACAATGGCGCCGGCTGCAACTATGGAATTGCTTTTAATAATGCACCTGTCCATTACAATGGCGCCCATTCCAATCAACACATCGTCTTCTATTGTACAGCCGTGCACAATGGCGTTGTGGCCAATGGATACATTGTTGCCTATTTCGGTTGCATTTTTTTGATAAGTGCAATGAATAACGGCGCCGTCCTGCACATTAACCCGGTTGCCTATTTTTATATGGTTTACATCGCCGCGGACAACAGCATTAAACCATACACTGCATTCATCTCCCATAATAACATCGCCAACCACAGCAGCATTGGGTGCAATAAAACAGTTTGAGCCAAAACGGGGAGATTTATCGAGACAGGGAATGATGAATGCCATAATTCAGAATTTTTATTTACCCAAAGATAACCAATATGTTAAAGGCTAACCATCAGGTATGAAAATTGAAATAGTTATTAGCGGTAAAATTCCAGGCAAAAACACAAACTACCGCCAGCACTTTTGAAACGTAGAAGTTTACTGAAAATCTTTCATTAAACAGATAAACAAACATATTATTCAATGCCAGGCCCACTATCGAAATAAGGATAAATTTTATGAAGAATATATTTGTGTTGCCCGTGGCCTGGAAAGTCCATTTAAGGTTGAGATAAAAATTATTGATTACCGCGCAGGTAAAGCCAAGGCTATTAGCCATGTACTTATTTATTTTAAATTTTTCTTTTAATAACCAGGTTACCAGGAAGTCAACAAGCATTCCGATAAACCCGACTATACCGAACTTAAGTACTTTCTCAAAAAATTCCATGACGCAAAATAAAGTCCGGTTGTGATATTATAAGTTTTCGTATAAAAAATGCTTCATTTTTTTATAACTACTATGAGCTTCTTCAGGTTCAAATTCAAAAGATATTGCAGTAAAATACCGCGCAAATAATATTTGTTTCACTAAAGCAACCTTTACAAATTCCTGCTGGTTTAATATACCATAGCAATAATCGAATCGATTCTGATTAAGCCGACAAGTAAGTTTTGGAAGGGCTGTTAAACCAGCCGTCCTGAATAAGCATTTAGTATGTCATCCCGTACATCTCACCTACAGGCTCAATTCATTTTTATATCAATTAAAACACGTGCAATGAAAAGCATCTCAAATAATATCAAACATTTAATAGTGTATAGCAGCAGGCAGCAATTTATTATATACGCGATTATGGCTTTTGCTGTTTTCATTTTAGCAAGCGGATGTAAAAAATCAAATGATAACACACCGCCCCCACCCCCGCCTTCGCCTATACAGGTTCAGCTTGCAACAAATGCTTCACTAGGAAAAATTCTAACCGATAAGGATGGCAGAACCTTATACTAT
>JAEWBD010000235.1 GCA_023391315.1 Bacteroidota bacterium
TTATTGAAGCGGATAATGATCTGGATATTGTTCAAACAGAAACTTTCGCACCTATATTATATGTAATGAAATACTCCACCATTGAAGAAGCGGTAGCCAAACAAAATGGCGTACCGCAGGGTTTGTCGTCTTCCATCTTTACCAATAATATGCGGCAGATGGAATATTTTCTATCGGTTGAAGGAAGCGATTGCGGCATTGCCAATGTAAATATTGGTACCAGCGGTGCTGAAATTGGCGGCGCTTTTGGCGGCGAAAAAGAAACAGGCGGCGGGCGTGAAAGCGGCAGCGATGCCTGGAAAGCTTATATGCGCCGGCAAACAAATACCATAAATTATAGCACACAACTTCCTTTGGCCCAGGGAATTAAGTTTACTGTGTAAAAACATATGCGTTTATTTCGGCATTTGTGGCATCCTGTTTGAATTAAGGCGTACTAAAAATTTTTTATGAAGTACGCAAAATTCAAAAGCCTGGGATCTGTGGCTTTGGTTTCTTTAATGATAACAGCCTGTAATTCCAGTTCCTCAACTGATAAAATTGCTGATACTGCATCTACGCCGGCTTATACAACGCCGGAACCGTCAAATTCAGCAACTGATAATTTGAGAGATACTGCTGCCACAGCGCAAAATGAAACCGTGCCGGCTGCAGGTGAAAAACCCAAAGCAGCTATCACTGCAAAAAAACGCAAAGTGATTATTGAAGCTGAACCAGCTTCAAAATCTAAAAAAGCAGAAGCAGATAAAAACGGCGTTTATACTTATACGGATATAGCGCCGGCATTCCCGGGCGGCCAGTCTGCCATAGAAAATTATATAAATAATCATATTGAATATCCGCAAACCGCTTTGGATGATAATGTTGAAGGACGTTCAGGCGTAAGCTTTGTGGTGAATGAGAATGGTAAGGTAACAGATGTGCATACGGTTGGTGCGAAGATCGGTTCCGGCCTGGATGAAGAAGCGGAAAGGGTGGTGGCTTCCATGCCTAAATGGACACCCGGAACCGTGAAAGGAAAACCGGTAAAAACGAGAATGACCTTGCCAATTGTTTTCCAGATTGAAGAATAATTTTATTTCGGTAAGCAATAAAACCTCTGCACCTGCGGAGGTTTTTTAATGCACACCTTCTTCACAGCTCATGGCTCACAGTTCACAGCTCATAGCTTTCTTTTACCTTGCGCTCATGCAGCAATACCAGCAATTACTACAGTTTATTTTAGATAATGGTACACAGAAAACCGATCGTACCGGCACCGGCACTATCAGTTATTTTGGTTACCAGATGCGTTTTAAATTAAGCGAAGGCTTTCCCCTGGTAACAACCAAAAAGATACACCTGAAAAGTATTATTTATGAACTGCTTTGGTTTTTGCGTGGTGAAACCAATATTAAATATTTGAAGGAACATGGCGTAAGCATCTGGGATGAGTGGGCTGATGAAAACGGGGAACTCGGCCCTGTTTACGGAAAGCAGTGGCGAAGCTGGGCGGGCGCAAACGGTGAAACCATTGACCAGGTTTCGGATGCTATCAACCAGATAAAAAACAATCCCGACAGCCGCCGCATAATTATAAGCGCCTGGAATGTTGCCGATTTGCCTGGCATGGCCTTGATGCCCTGCCACAGTTTATTTCAATTTTATGTGGCCGGTGGAAAATTGAGCTGCCAGTTGTACCAGCGCAGCGCCGATGTGTTTCTTGGTGTGCCATTCAATATTGCATCGTATGCTTTATTAACCTTGATGATGGCGCAGGTTTGTAACCTGGAAGCAGGCGATTTCATTCATACGTTTGGCGACGTGCATATTTATAATAATCATATTGAGCAAGTACAATTACAGCTATCGCGAACACCCTATCCTTTGCCAACGATGAAATTAAATCCTTTGGTAAAAAATATTTTTGATTTTAAGTATGAAGATTTCACACTGGATAATTACCAGTTTCATCCGGCTATAAAAGCGCCAGTGGCCGTATAATCGTAAGGAAATAAAGGCAAATTCAAATTGAAGTAATTTGCAAATCTTCATTTATACATTACAAATGATTAAGAGTTTAGTAGTAGCAGCATCAACAAATAATGCCATTGGTAAAGACAATCAACTGCTTTGGCATTTACCAAACGATCTTAAGTTTTTGAAAAATAAAACCTGGGCCATGCCGGTGTTAATGGGCAGGAAAAGTTTTGAATCACTTGGTAAAAAACCCTTGAAGGGCAGAGTGAATATTGTGCTAAGCACAAGCAAATACTTTAAACATGATGGCATTGTGCACGTAAGCAATTTAAAGAACGCTTATTTTTTTGCAGCGGAAAATGATTACAAGGAAATAATGATTTTAGGCGGTGCACATGTGTATGAACAAACCATAAATGAGGCTGATAATATTTATATAACAAGGGTGCATCATGTTTTTGAAGATGCTGATGCTTTTTTTCCTGTTATTGATGAAAGCAAATGGAAACTTGTGTTTAATGAAGATCATTATAAAGATGAAAAACATGATTACGATTACAGCTTCCAGCATTGGGTGAAAAAATAAGCTCATTCTATAACCAGAAGAAATATTTATTAATTCATAAACAGCTATTAAGTTTGCGCAATCTTAAGGGTTAAACATATCTCCCTTTAGGCCCGGGCATGTATTCTTCAGCACAACTGGCTTGTAAATATTTAAAATACTGGTTAACAGCATCAAACGGAAAAGGTCACGGTGTTCATTCTCCTTTTGTATATGATTTTATAAATAATGTGCTCAATGATAAACGCGAGTTCGACAGCTTTCGTTTCATTGAAAACATAAGGGCTGAATTAAAAGATAATCATAAAGAAATAAATGTTCCCGATTTTGGCGCAGGCTCACGAATGCAACTCAACAATAAACGAAAAATTTCAGCCATAGCAAAGTCTTCACTCAAGCCAAGAAAATTCAGCCAGCTTCTATTCCGCATTGTGCATTATTATAAACCACAAAACATTCTGGAGCTTGGGACATCATTGGGTATTACCACTTCATATTTATCGGCGGCCAACCCGTCATCTCAAATTATAACAATGGAAGGCGCACCGGAAGTGGCGGCTGTGGCTAAAAATAATTTTAAACAATTGCATCTTTCCAATATAAAAATTATTGAAGGTAATTTTGATGATACCCTTCCATTGGTCATCAGTGAACTTCCATCGGTTGATTTTGTTTTTATTGATGGCAACCATCGCAAAGAACCAACACTGAATTATTTTTATGAGTTATTAAGAATTACAGAGCGTACAACCATTCTTGTTTTTGATGATATACACTGGAGCCGTGAAATGGAAGCCGCCTGGGAAGAAATAAAAGCGCACCCTTCAGTCACGCTTACCATTGATTTATTTTTTATCGGGCTCGTCTTCTTTCGCATAGAACAAAAAGTGAAAGAGGATTTTGTTATACAGTTTTAAAAGAAATCATACAAAAGAATGTACTGGTTGATTTGCCTGCTGATAACAATTGCAGTTATTGCGCTTTGTTATAAAATATATTGTCATGTGCAAATTGAAATGATAGAAAAGAAGGCGCTTGCGCTGCAGTTTTGGCTAACGATATGTTTTGCATGCCTGATCCCTGTGCTTCAACGTTTAAAAAATACTTCTGCTATTATTCTGGCAACCCGCGCCAATGCCGCTTTATGTATTTTTTACTCCTGTATCCTCATAATGCTTTACCTGTTTTATTAAACATGTTCATCACAATATGGCAGCCGGATTTTGTTAATACAATAAAAGCCGATAATTTACGGGTTGTAACTATTGCCAATGACGATAGCCATCCTGAAAGAACCAATCAATGAAACAAGGGTTTCGCTTCTTCCTGAAGCGGCTGCCACACTTACCAAACAAAATATAGTTGTAAACATTGAAAAGAATGCAGGTGCATTGGCTTACGCTTCAGATGAATCATACCAATCAAAAAATATCGGGATAATTGAGAGAGCAGAAATTTTAAATACTTCAGACATTATTTTATCTGTTCAGCCTTTGTCAAAGGAAGATATTGCAATGCTTAAATCAGATGCAATATTGATTGGCGTTTATCAGCCTTTATCCAATTATCAGTTTATAAAACAACTGGCTGAAAAAAATATAACTGCTTTCAGCCTTGATATGATGCCGCGAACCACCCGTGCGCAAAGTATGGATGTGCTTAGCAGCCAGGCCAATATTGCAGGTTATAAAGCAGTGCTTGAAGCAGCCAATATTTATCCGCGCTATTTTCCCATGTTTATGACGGCTGCGGGCAGCATTAAGCCGGCAAAGGTTTTAATTCTCGGCGCCGGCGTTGCAGGTTTGCAGGCCGTTGCAACAGCAAGGCGTTTGGGTGCCGTGGTTGAGGTGTTTGATACAAGGCCTGCAGTTAAAGAAGAAGTGATGAGCCTCGGTGCAAAATTTATAGAAGTGGAAGGTGCCGCCGATGCATCAAAAGCCGGTGGTTATGCTGTTGAACAAACGGAAGAGTATAAGCAAAAGCAACAGCAAAGGATTGCAGCTTCTGTTGCCAAAGCTGATATTATAATAACGACGGCGCAAATTCCCGGTAAGAAAGCGCCGGTATTAATTACAGATGAAATGCTTGATGGTATGAAGACCGGCTCCGTTATTATTGATCTTGCTGCAGCAACGGGCGGTAACACACTTCAAACAAAAAATAACGAAACGATTAGGTATAAAAATATAACCATTATAGGCAACAGTAATCTCGCCGCAACCATGCCCGGCGATGCCAGTAAATTATATGGCAGGAATGTGCTGGCCTTTCTGCAGCTTATCATAACAAAAGAAGGGAATATCAATCTGAATTTTGAAGATGATATTGTTGCCGGTTGTTGTATTACGCATGGTGGTAAGGTGATGAATGAAAGGGTGCGGCAGTTGATTGGCTGATAGGTTAATAGTTGAAATGTTTTTACATGGTCAGACGCTTCAAAAGCGTCGGGTCAATAGTTTAACGGCACACAGGGAAGAGATGCGCTTTTCAATTAGCTACTCGGCTTTGTGCATAAAAAATAAAAATTATGTTGAACTGGATAAGCGAAAACCAGCAATACATCTACATTGTAATACTTATGATTTTTCTTGGCATTGAAGTGATAGGGAGGGTGCCGAGTGTTTTGCATACGCCGTTAATGAGTGGCGCCAATGCCATTCATGGTGTGGTAATTATCGGCGCCATCATCGTAATGGGTAAAGCGGAAAGTAATAACTATGTAGCATTGATACTTGGCTTTCTTGCTGTGATATTGGGAACCTTAAATGTTGTAGGCGGCTTTGTTGTAACCAATCGCATGCTTGAAATGTTTAAAGGTAAAAAAGAAAAAAAACACTAATGTAAATGCTGTCAGAATTACTCACCTTAATTTATATACTGGCTTCAGTAACATTTATTATTGGTTTAAAGATGTTATCAAACCCAGCAAAAGCGCGTAATGGTAATTTGATTGCCGCTGCAGGAATGACACTTGCTATTCTCGGAACTATTTTTTTATATAAAGATGAATATGGACAACGGCTTCATAATTATGGATGGATTTTTGGCGGCGTTATATTAGGTGCAATCGTTGGAACACTTACCGCTAAAAAAGTGAAAATGACAGCCATGCCTGAAATGGTGAGTTTGTTTAACGGTATGGGCGGAGCATGTGCCATGCTTATTTCAGTTGTTGAATTCAATCATCTAAGTGAAGTTTTTTATAAACCAGGCTGGAGTGAAGTTCCCTGGCAAATTAATGGTGCAATCATCGGCCATCTGCTTACGATATATGCGGGCGTTTTTATAGGCAGCGTTTCTTTTGCGGGCAGCGTAATTGCCTGGGGCAAATTAAACGGAAAGATCAAAGACTTTTCTTTCAACGGCCAGCATATTTTTAATATTGTTTTGTTGTTTGTTATCATCGGATTAATCATCTTTTTATTATTTGGCCTCAACCCGCTTAACTATAAATTGTTTTATCTCATTCCGCTTTTATCGCTTGCTTACGGAGTGCTGTTTGTGTTCCCGATTGGCGGCGCAGACATGCCCGTTGTAATTTCCCTGCTCAATTCTTTTACCGGTGTTGCCGCTGCCTGTGGAGGGTTTTTATATGATAATAAAGTGATGCTTACAGGCGGTATTCTTGTTGGTGCTGCAGGTACGCTACTTACCATCCTTATGTGCAAGGCTATGAACCGCAGTTTAAAGAATGTGTTGATAGGAAATTTCGGCGGGAATAATACTGTTACCGCACAAAGCAAATCAGGAGGAAATTATAAAGAGATTAGTGTGAATGATGCGGCTGTGGCAATGGCTTATTCAAAAAAAGTAATGATTGTTCCGGGATATGGCCTTGCTGTGGCACAGGCGCAGCACGCCTGCCATGAACTGGAAAATATGCTGGAGGAAAAAGGTGTTGAAGTAAAATATGCTATTCATCCTGTTGCAGGAAGAATGCCCGGCCACATGAATGTTTTATTAGCCGAAGCAGATGTGAGTTACGATAAACTGCTTGAAATGGAACATGCAAATGATGATTTTAAAGCAACAGATGTTGTGTTAATCCTCGGCGCCAACGATGTGGTAAACCCTGCTGCCAAAACCGATAAATCTTCTCCTATTTATGGCATGCCTGTTCTTGAAGTGGAAGAAGCAAAAATGGTGATCGTAAACA
>JAEWBD010000236.1 GCA_023391315.1 Bacteroidota bacterium
ATTCTTTTCAATGTTCCATTCACCCAACTTTAAAAATTAAACCTGCCAGTAAACCTGAACGGGGCCGGTAGCCACCGGCGGAATGATCTTATCTGCAAGTTTGGGACAAGCATTTGGCAGGCTGTTCGGGCAGGCATAACAAGGTTTTGTTACATCAGAAATCACAAACATATCTCCACCCGTAGATTCAAATACCGGTGAGGCAGGTGTTTGACAAAATGCCTGAATGTTTGTGTTATTATTTGGCGGCGGACTTTGCCGCTGGATCAACCGAGTTGGCGCTTCGCTTACTCCCGCTTCAATAGTGTTATTTTCTCTACGTTGAATTTTATTTTCTTCTTCGCAACCGGCACATTTTCGCTGTATGGATGTAATGCCCGGTTTGAAGAATGAATTATTATTGATGGATGGACCAGGCATGCGCATTACTTTTTCCGCAACGGCATCTGCTTCTTGTTCGTACATATCGCCGGGCTGGTTGATGGAAAGTTTGGCCTGAAAAAAAGATTCATTCGCTTTTTGCTGCTTCTGTTCATTCTTAATATTATGCGATAAACAATTCATTCTTTATAAATAAAATTGCATGTACTTGTTGAACAAAACACAAACCCGTCAAACTTATTCCTGACAACCCGGTATAATTCATTCTTCCGTTTCTGTTGGTTGCTGCAGCAACATTTCTTCTGCAATCACTGCAGGATCCCTGATATATTGAATTATATTATAATCGTGTAAGATTTGTATTAACGACAGCAAACTTCCGCGGCCTATAAAATCGGGTGTAAATGCTACGGCCTGGAAAAAGCCGCCACGGCTGTGCAGCGCAGTATTTATATCCTGTGAAAGCTCATTCAATATAGAAGCGTCAACGCCTACAGATTGCAGCGGCCTTGCCACATAGCGCAGAAATTCATCGCCGCTTGAACTGAGCCGGGTAATTAAACTTATAACATTCAAATGCCTTCTTGAACGGGCGGGTAAGTCTGTATAACGCCAGTTTGTTGGATCTAATGTTGCCTGCGTGGTAAAAAATATTCTTGATATGCCGCGTGTAATGGCGCTGCCAATGCCTTCACCAATAGATTGCAGGTAAGAAAGCGTTTGCGCAACGCCCTCTGAAAATTCAATGATGGCATTAGCGGCCTGTACGGCGCCGCAATACGTTGCGCAACCGAGCGCATAAGCAACCTCAAGAAATATTGCAACCTTCCTGATGATCTGGCTGGCGGCCACTACAGCCGTTTCCCTTATACCCAGGGCAACAATTCTTTCCATTAACCTTGCCCGGATAGCCGCCGCACCGGCCGTGCGAATGGGAATAAGCCCTATTTTTCCTTCAGCAATAAATACCAATACGAGTTTTAATTTATTAAAAGTGCCCCAGGTTGCAAACTCAGCGCTCCATTGCCTGAAGGTTGGGGAACGATGCGCAAACCAGCGCCTGTCGAGGCTGTTGCCATATTCAACAGAAACAGCCTGCATTACTTCATCCATAATATCTCTCCAGATGCCCGGCGGCATGCCTAATTCGCAAAGTGCAAGGCATAATAGAAAGTTAGGATCGTTTGTCCTGTCATCTATTTCCCGCTGAATAACCGGTTTTGTGCGGATTGCTGTATTGCGGTTTTGCTGCACTACATGCGTTAACTCGTGCCCGAGTAACCTCTTCCCACTGTCGGTTTCGGGATTAAACTGATCTTTATTAAAAACGATATTGTTACCTGTAGTATAAGCCAGGGCATTTACAGACTGTGCAGATTTTGCAGCAGCAGTATCCGTATGGATTTTTACATTAGTGAAATCGTAACCCATTCTTGGCTCAAAAAAATTCCTTGTTTTTTCATCTAATTGTTTTCCGCCCGAAAGCGAAGTGATATAGCTTTCTGTGGCAGCAGGAGCACTCATGTCCCCATTCATTTCTTTGCGTTGCATCTTTTTTTCTTCCTCTTCGCAGTGTGCACATTTGCGTTGTATGGATGTAATAGCCGGTTTGAAGAATGAATTACTATTGATGGAAGGATCAGGCATGCGCATTACTTTATCGGCAACCGCATCCGCTTCCTGTTCATACACATCATTAGGTTGATTAATGGAAAGTTTAGGCTGAAAGAAAGGCATGCCGGGGTGTGCCGGGTTTTTTAAAGAAGCATCATTTTTTCTGTTTTTAAGTTGCAAATTCCTTTATTTTAAAAATAAATATTTTTCATTCAACCGGCAGCGTCTGTATGCAGGCGTTAGCGTTGAAGAATTAGTGATAACATCAGTGCGTTCCAGTGTTAATTAAATATTTTTGAATACTCATTTGCTATTTTTCATTATTACTTTCTTTCCGCTGTATCTTTTTTTTTCTTCTTCATAACGTATTCTTACGCTGCATGAATGAAACAAAGATTTAAATAGATTATTCTTTTTTGCGGCATCAGATCGCAGCTGATAATTCAAATCCTTACCCCTAAACGGCTCTTGCAAATCCCGAGTAGCAGTAAACATTCGTTAAACATGCCGGCGCGGCAGGCGGGTATCCGGCATCCGTCGGCATAACATCAGGAGGGCAACAGCCAGCCGCCCGGCCTGCTTCGTGCAACAGGATGCTACCCAGATCGGGCTCAGCACAATTTACGCCAAAGCCATTCGGACATATATAAGAAATTCCCGTGGTTGTAGGACATGGCGTGCCGGCACACCAGTTGTCAGGTGGCCCGCAATAAGCCTGGGCCGGAGCCGATCCGCAGGCAAAAAGCGATGGAGTACGCAACCTGTTGCTAATTGTATCGTATCGGTTTTTTACCGTATCAAATTCTGCCGCGCTGAGTGCGGTGAAATGTGCCGCAAGCGCAGCTTGCTGGCCTGCAGTTCCGGTTCCCGCCTTGAGGGCAGTTATAGCTGCAGCGGCCGCGGTGGATCTGGCAAGTCCTGTAGTTCGTGCTGTTTCAACCGTTGCATCCTGCGCCGTTGTGCATCCTGGGTAAGTAACAGACCCTGCTGCATCATATACATAGCCCGGAGGCGTATCTCCTGAGGTACTTCCTTCCTGCGTAGGTGAGGTTGCATTGGCCGCTGCTCTGGTTGGCGTCCAGCGGCGCGGCGCAAAAGTTGCATCGTCATGGCGCGGGGTTGAACAGTTGCCCGTTTGCCCGTTGTCTAAACGGTAAAACCCGCCACCACAGGTCATGCCATCAGCATCTTCCAGTGTGCCGGTACAGTTCCCCTGTGCCAGGCTTTTCCAGACACCTGTTCCTACCAAAGCCCACTCAGTACCCGAAGCCTGCATGCAGCCCTTCCCGCCAAATAATCCGGCGCTGCCCCGCTGCACAGATTTAGTACCGGCAGATTGTTGCAGTGTGTGGGTTAACTCGTGGGCTATTAAACTACGCCCGGCAGTGGAGCTGATATTATATTCACCATTGGCAAAGGCAATATTGTTTCCCAGTGTATATGCCCTGGCGTTAATTGATTTCGCTGCCTGGTTCGCGTCTGCTCCGGTATGAACCCGAACATCGCTAAAAGACTGCCCGAAGCGAGGCTCAAAAAATGAACGGGCCGATTCGGGCAAGGGTTGGCCTCCACCCAGATTGCTAAGCCTGCTTTCTAACCTGGAATCGATTACGCTTGTGCCGGATGGCTTTCGCTGAACCAATTCTTCCTGTTTCTCTTCCACTGCCGTCATCCGGTGTATTTTCTCTTCGGTACAACTATAGCACTTTCTATGAACTTGTGGTGCCACATTATGCTCCTGCTCTTCCTCTTCGCAATCGGTGCACATTCGCTGGATTAGCGAAGCAGGCTGCTGTGATACTACCTGTCTTTCAACTTTTGCTGACCTACCTGGTTTCTGTCCATGGGCCTCATTGAGTTGATTGACAATTAACTTGGTTTGAATGCGGGGATTAAAAAATGACACTGTCTCGTTTTGCGCAAAGTTTTTTTGTCTGGCATCCGTTATTTCACCATTCTCTTCTTTTCGCTGTATTTTCTTTTCCTCCTCTTCACAATGGGCACATTTACGCTGCACTGATGTTATAGCAGGTTTGAAAAAAGAATTATTACCAGCAGATGGATCTGGCATACGCATAACGTGGTCTGCCATGGCATCTGCTTCCTGTTCATATATATCATTAGGCTGGTTAATTGTAAGTTTAGGCTGAATGAGCGGTTTAAAAAAATTACCGTTAACCTTAGCGGTATCAGAAGGCGACTTGCCAGCTATTGCTTTCTCGCACATAGGAAATAATTTAAAATAAATAAATTTATTTCAACACCATTCAACATTTAAGAAGCCCGTCATCCAGGGCAATTTTACAGTTGAAAATCCCCAGGGCAATTTATTCAATAAAACATCAACCGTTTTTTGCTCAACTGTTAGCTGCCAGCCGGTATCGGTTGTTATTAACTTACCTTTTCGTTGCAGAAAAGTTTGTTGTAAACCTTCAATGGAAGTGTTTTTTAAAGATGGCCAATAATTAATGACCGATTGAAGTAATGCTGTTGATTCATCCATTTCCTGCTTTGATAATATTATTTCAGAGGGCAAGGTTTCTTCCATATCAAAGCCGCATAAAATTTTTTGCAGTATAAGATTGAACTCCGCAACTTCCGTTAAACCTGTACATAAATAATATAACAGGATGATTGCCCTTTTCCGAGTTTCATCCGAAACAAATTTTTTCTTTTCTATTAACTGCAGGGATTCAAAATAAGACAGCAGAAATGGATGCAGTAAAATAACACCGCAGTTATCAACAAACAGTGCATCTTCCATTATATTATCCTTCTCTTTCTTTATTTTTTCGGATGCCTTTCCTGCTGCTTTTTCTTCTTTTGCCTGCGGATATTCTTTATTATCAGTAAAGCTTTCTCCTTCATTGATTTTTAATCCAGGCTTCAAAGAAGGCAAATCCGAAAGCCAGTTTTTATCTATTCTTAAAAGTTCTTTTGGACTAATGTGAAGAAGTGTAACCTGTTTTTCATACAATACAGCAATATTTTTAATAATAGTAATTACAGGTTTCGTGTGTACTGAATTTACCAATATGGATAGTTGGTTTAATATTATCGCATCATTAGCTTTCAGAAATAGTTTGTGTAACTGAACTGCAATTAATTCATCAAGCGTAAAAGATTTATCCTGTTCAAACAGCAGTTCCAATATTTCAATAATGTAGTTTATTGGTTTTGCAGAAGTGATAGCCGAAGCTCCTGGTACGTCCAGTTTGCTATAAATAATTTTTAAATCGTTCAGCAATAACTGCCATTGATTTTCTTCTATGTTCTTATATGTTGCCGCGGCAACGATTTGCCGTATTAATTCCTGAGAACATTGCAATGCAATCCGCTCTGTTATTACCGGGTTATTTTTTGCATTTTCACGCAGGCGGTCAATCAAAAGCAGCCAGTCCTTTTCAGTCCATTCATTAAATATTGCTGCTTCAAAAGCGGCCATGTCTTTCGCTTCAATATACCAGGGCAACATTCCTTTTTCAATAAAATAAATAAACCCTTCCCTTACCGATTGCGCCTGTTTTGTAACAGAAACATCAGGCGTATTTTCCTTATGAAGAGAACCGAGTGATGTTTTTAGTTCCTGTATCAATTTATGCTTAAACCCATTGGCAAAATCTGTGGCGCTTACCTCTCCCAAATCAAGGTTAAGCTTTTCAATCCTGGTGACAATACCCGGCGTATCAATTTCATTTAGTGTTTCTTCCATTGCAGCCGTTAATCCATTGGCAAAAAGCTTGCTTACAGTATGCTGGTAATTGAATGCATTATCTATACTTTCAACATTTAAAATAACTTCCTGTTTATGTATGATGTGGTTAGACATCTTTAATTATCAATTAATGCCGGTATTTTAATTTTTTGAATAATCAACCATACAAATCGTCAATTATCAATCCATACTTCGCAAACTGCCCGCACATGATATTTGTTCGCCTTATCACTTTGTATCTCCCTGCCATTAAGAAAATCAACCAGCCACGCAGTATGCCTTTTAGGCGCTTCAACGGAAGTCCAGTAACCTTCTTTTGCAAAGCCGCCGGTGTTTTTTGCGGCAAGCGTTTTATAGATTAAACTCAGTTCAGCTTTAGAAGGTAAATACCACCCTTTACAACTATCAGTGCTGAATTTTGAGCATGTATTTGCAGCCAGCGAAAATGAATCTATCTTAACTGCATTGCTCCTGTCAAAAATAATATCATTGGTAGCGCCGGTTACGGTATAAGTGAACCGTGTATTATACCATGTAACGCTATTACTTTGGTCAGCGAAAGAACATATAAGATAACGTGTGGCGCAGGGATGTTTATCGTCGCGGGTGGTATCGACAAACACTACATAACCGCAGGACATAGAATCGCCAACTTTATATTTAGGTATTGATGAGCCGCCCTGTGGCTTCAAAATAACACTGCAGGTATCAAAACATTGGTTGGCATCAAAAACGGTTGCAATATATGTACCTGCCGGCAAACCGGTTTGAACAGAATCAGATCGCTGCGGCCCCGCGTTCCATGAATAGGAATAAGGAGGCGTTCCGCCTGAAACTGTAACGGAAACAGCTCCTGAATTGCCCCCGCATTGCATGCTGCCGGCACACGACACAATTAATCTTGAAGGCTCTGTAAGCGTAACACGCTGTGAGTCGCTTAATGTATTGAAAGTGTCACGAATCCTGATGGTATAAGCACCTGCTTTTAAATTCACAAACAAGTTGGAAGGCTGAAAGGTGCGCCCTCCATCGATTGAATAATTATAAGGCGGCCTGCCATTGGAAGCGGTAATAGTAAATGTACCGTTTGCCTGGCCATTGCAACGCACGTTTGTTACAGCCACATTTTTTATGGAGGGACGGGTTTGCGCATAGCCACCGGCTGCGTAAACCATACAAAGGAAAAATAGCAGGTGTTTCATCTTTTTAATTTTTATAGGTCAGGAGGCCGCTTATCAGCTCAGCCGGGCAAAATACGCCCGATAAGGTTTTCTCTCTATGTGTTTAAATACCACATAGGCGTTTTATGGTCTTTTATTTCGTTTTGGAGGTGTAGCAGGCTTGTCTTTTGTTTTATCAGTTGAAGATTTATCAGCCGGTGCTTTTATATCCTTGCTCACATTTTTCAATGCGTCTGTTTTTATTGTTTTATCAGTAATGTCAGGCGTCGTATTCTTTGTTCTTTCCGGTGTTTCAGTTTTTGTATCTTCTTTTACTGCATCTTTCGAAGGGGTTGCTACTCCTGTCGTATTTTTTGTTGTTGTACTTTTTGTTTCTTCCGGCGTTTTAGCTTTAATGTCTTCCTTTACTGTATCTTTTACGGGAGTTATTGTACCTGTCGATTTTTTTGTTGTTGTGCCTTTTGTTTCTTCCGGCGTTTTGGTTTTCACATCCTCCTTTAAAGCATCTTTTGCAGGCGTTGTAATACCGGTATCAGAT
>JAEWBD010000243.1 GCA_023391315.1 Bacteroidota bacterium
CTATTGAACCTGCCACCAACACAGTTGTTTTAGGTGATGAAGAAGATCTGCAGCAAACCGAAATGACTGTTGCCAAACTAAACTGGCTTAAATATGATAGCATTGAAGATGGAAGGGAAACATTTACAAAAATCCGTTATAAGGATAAAGGTGCGTTAAGCAATTTGTATAATGATGGCGGCAATATCCGCGTCCGGTTTTATGATAATGTAAAAAGCATTGCACCCGGCCAAAGTGCTGTTTTTTATGAAGGTGATGATGTAATTGGCGGTGGTATTATTCAAAGAGGCGCCGTCCCGGCCCTGAATGGAATTATTTAGCGCTATTGTGTTTAATTTTTAATCGTAATGCATTGAAAAGCCTGAAAGATTTGTGTCTGCTGCCGCATCACGGCTTTCCACTTTTTCTACATTTGATCTCGGCGAACCCTGCCTGCACCATTCCAGGAGTGTATTAATGGCTTCTTTATTTCCCTGTGCAAATATTTCAACGTCCCCGGATACTGTATTTTTTACCCACCCATTTAAACCCAGTTCTGTGGCTTTTTGTTTGGCATACTTTCTAAAAAATACGCCTTGCACCTTTCCTTTGACTATAATATGTTTTGCTGTTACACCCATGTTTGAAAATTAAAACCCGGAAGATAACAAAGTTGGTTTTCCACCTCGTGTTTGCAAAAAAAATTTCTTCATCCCAACAAAATCTTAAAGCGCCTTAAAATTTTTAATGTTTAAAATTTCTGATACATCTTTACGTTCAACATCAAACCAATACAATGAAGCGATTTCTTTTAATAATACTGGCGCTAACGGGTTTAACTGCAGCAAAGGCGCAATATGATAACGATAATTATGATGAGCCGGGTGGGTTTAAAAAAGAGAATGTTTTTTTAGGCGGCAGCTTATCGCTCGGATTTGGATCGGGCAGTTTTGCCGTGGGCGGCAATCCTGAAATAGGTTATTCATTTAACAGGTGGCTTGATGCCGGTGTTGTGCTAAACCTGAATTATGCATCTCAAACATATTATAATTATGCAGGCACCACTGATGATGTAAAAGCATCCAGCTTCAATTATGGCGGCGGCGCTTTTACGAGAATTTATCCTTTGCCATTTTTGTTTGCCCAGCTTCAACCTGAAATAAACTGGATTAACTATAAATATAAAAATGTTGGTATTCCTAATGCTACTTATAGTTCATTAAGCTTTATTGCAGGTGTTGGTTATGGGCAGCGTATTGTAACCCAGGGCAGTTATTTTTTAATGATAGGCCTTGACCTGGTTTCTGATAAAAATTCTCCTTATGTTGATGGTTATGGCCACGCTGTTCCCATCATTCGCGGCGGCTTTGATATTTATCTCAAGCCATCAAGGAGGTCAACTCCTTCGGGTCCGATATTATAAAAAAACTTTCTTTCCAGGGCGAATATAAAAAGCCTTCCTGCTGCATTTGATCAAGATGCGCCAGCAAGTTATTGTAATAACCATCCGAATTAAGCAGGATGATGGTTTTATCATGAATGCTCAGGTTATTCCAGGTGATCATTTCAAACAACTCATCCAGTGTGCCAAAGCCACCGGGAAGAATAACAGCCGCTTCACATAATTCAAACATTTTCTTTTTACGCTCATGCATGGTTTCTACAATGTGCAGCGTTTCAAGCTCATCATGTATATCTTCTTTTTCACTTAATAAAGACGGAATAACACCAACCACTTTTCCATTATGTTTAATAGCTGAATTGGCTACAACGCCCATCAGCCCTCGCCTGCCGCCGCCATAAATCAATTGTATATTTTGCTGAGCAAGCAACACACCAACAGCTTCTGCGTGTTGTGCAAACAGCTTATTGTTTCCAAACTTAGAGCCGCAGAAAACGGCAACGGATTTCCACATTGTTTTTTGCGCAAGTTATAGCTGTATTAAATCTTATACTATTAATCTTTGATGAAATTTATGAGGTCAAAACTTCAAGATGCTTAATTTGCAATAAACATTCAGCAAACAATGGATTTTCTTATTAAGAACGCAACGGTTGTAAACGAAAACAAAATCTTCCACAGCGATATATTAATTAAAGATGGAAGGATTGAAAAGATTGCCCCAAATATCAGCCTAAAATATGCCATAAAAGAAATAGATGCCACCGGCCTGCATTTGTTGCCCGGCGCTATAGACGACCAGGTGCATTTTCGTGAACCGGGCTTAACACATAAAGCCACTATTTATACCGAATCCAAGGCGGCTGTGGCCGGTGGTGTTACCAGCTTTATGGAAATGCCCAACACGAAGCCACCTGCTTTTACACAACAGCTATTGGAAGACAAATACAACATCGGCAAGCATACTTCACTCGCCAACTATTCTTTTTTCATGGGCACCAGCAACGATAATTATGATGAGGTAATGCGTTGCAATGAAAAGCGAAAAGACATATGCGGTGTAAAAATATTCATGGGCTCCTCCACCGGCAATTTACTCGTTGACAGCCCGCTTGCCCTGGATAAAATTTTTGGTAATTCAGAATTATTAATTGCCACGCATTGCGAAGATGAAAAGATCATCAAAGAAAATTTTGCGAAGCTAAAAGCGGAAAAAGGAACACTCGAGCCATCCGATCATCCCATCATCAGAAATGAAGACGCCTGTTTTGAATCTTCTTTCCGCGCCATCCAGTTTGCCAAAAAATATGGCAGCCGTTTGCATATACTGCACATCAGTACCGAAAAAGAATTGCAGTTGTTCACCAACTTAATTCCTTTAAAACAAAAGAAGATAACGGCAGAAGTTTGCGTGCATCATTTACATTTTACCAGTAATGATTATGAGCGCCTCGGCAATCAAATTAAATGTAACCCCGCTATAAAATCGCCTGATAACAAAGCCGCTTTATGGCCTGCCCTGCTGGATGACAGGCTTGATGTGATTGCCACCGATCATGCGCCGCATACATGGGCTGAAAAGAATGAACCATACGAAAAAGCACATGCCGGTTTGCCATTGGTGCAGCATTCATTAATGCTGATGCTGCATTATTATAAAGAAGGTAAAATAAAGATGGAAAAGATTGTTGAAAAAATGAGCCATGCAGTGGCCACCTGTTTTCAAATTGAAGACCGCGGCTTTATTCGCGAAGGTTATTTTGCAGATCTCGTGCTGGTTGATTTAAATAAGCCCTTCACCGTAAGCAAAGAAAACATTTTATATAAATGCGGCTGGAGCCCGCTGGAAGGCTTTACTTTTCCTTCATCTGTTACGCATACTTTTATAAATGGCCGCCTGGTTTATGAAAAAGGTGTGTTTGATGAATCTAATAGGGGAATGAGATTAAAGTTTATTCGTTAGTTGGATGGTTGAAAAGTTGATATGTTGCCATATTAACAAATCAACCGTTCAACAAATCAACTTCTCAACCAAGAATACATGCAAATAGACAAAACAACACGCTACGATCTTTCCATATTTGATCCTAATGAAGAGCAGTCATTAATGCACCACCTTAATTTCTGCAATACAAGCAATGGTGTGCTATGGCTGGAACATTATCTTAAAACAACCCTTTCTTCCATAAAGGAAATTGAAGAACGCCAACAGGTGCTGCAGCAAATAATGACCGTGCACAGCCAATGGCCTAAAACCATCACTAACGGTTCTGTACTCATGATTGAGAAATTTTATGAATCGCATATTGATAACATTCCCAAAAGCACCGATATTATCAGCAGCAACCTTTACAAGTTTGTATATGCGCCCGATTATTCATTGCTCCGTTATTCTGTTTCGCACTTCATAGATTTTTTACAGGGCATGCATTCCATCTATAACCTGCTTAACAAACAAAATAATCCGGCGGGCCTTGAAGTATTAATGGAAAGAACAAAAATGCTGTTATCAAAACCCATAACGCAGGAAATTATTCAATATAAAAAAGAAAAGAAACTATCCACCGCCGTCATTCTCCGGTTCGGGCATTTTATACGCTTTCATTACAAGCAGGATGCACAGGAACTGATTGAAATATACAGCCGCCTCGATGCTTTGTACAGTCTTACCACGGCGTGCATTCAATACCAGTTTACCTTTCCGCAGTTTACGCAGGATATTGTGCCACATTTTGAGGCCACGCAGTTATATCACCCGTTATTGCCCACGCCCGTTGCTTATGATATTGCCTTAACGCCGCAAAAGAATTTTTTATTCCTCACCGGCGCCAATATGGCCGGCAAAAGCACTTTCATAAAAGCCGTGGGCATTAGTGTTTATCTTTCGCATATCGGTATGGGCGTGCCCGCCAGGCATTTGCAACTGAATTTTTTTGACGGGCTTATCAGTAATATTCATGTGATTGATAACATCATAAAAGGTGAAAG
This sequence comes from Bacteroidota bacterium, assembly GCA_023391315.1. GTDB lineage: Bacteria > Bacteroidota > Bacteroidia > Chitinophagales > Chitinophagaceae > Parafilimonas. The sequence goes on from JAEWBD010000243.1 coordinate 4,370, forward strand.
CTATTTCTTTAATGAAGTGCAGCGCATACGCAAAACCATTGAACAAATAACCGATGGCAAGAATTGGCTTGTACTGATTGATGAATTGTTTAAAGGCACCAATGTGCAGGATGCCATGAAATGCAGCACCGCCGTTATTGAGGGCCTGCTTAAAATACCCAATGCCCTGTTTATTCTTTCCACCCATTTATATGAAATTGGCGATGGCTTAAAGCAATACCCAAACATACTCTTCCGCTATTTTGAAACAGAAGTAAAAGATGAACAGCTTTACTTTAATTATACTTTAAAAGAAGGCATCAGCAACGATCGTTTGGGTTATTTGATATTGAAGAAAGAAGGCGTGGTGGATTTGCTGAAGAATTTATAAACAATTGCCATATCCCAACAAAATTAATGTTCCTGTCGTGGCAAAGTTCCACCTAAATTTTACAACTCAATGAACTGGAAGCGGCTTATACTCTTTTGTGTGCTTGGCATAGTTGCATTTTGGATTATTAAAATTGCTTATCTTATTTTGCAGATAAGTGCTATTAATCCCCCAATGAAAGAATATGATTTTTCTTTAAACGCGAATGACCTTCTAAATAAGATATACAATATTGATGAAGCTGATGATAACTTAGATCTTAAAATAACCGACACAACAGATACTTTAGAAAATGGCTTTAGGTATTATGTGGACGTTTATCTAAAGAGCGATGCCACTTCATATACTTTCAACCTCGTTTATCACCAATCAGGTAAAGAACATTCCAAAATAGGTTTAATTGGAGCATTTGACAACACCCATAAATCCGGCGGCTACCAAAGCAATGACAAAGACATACAAAACCTGATTGATACTTTTGAAAGTAAGTTTATTTATAGGATCAGCAACAATCCATAAACAAAGAATGCTTCCCTATTTCTTTAACGCTAAAACAGAAAGCACAAAACTTCACCCAAACAACAACCTCAGCCCCACTATCACCAGCGCCACCGCCAGTGCTTTTACAATGCCCTTTGCCTTTACTTTATTGGAAAAATAGGCGCCTATCTGTGCACCCGTTATTACACCTATGCCAATAAACAAGGCCGTTCGTAAACC
>JAEWBD010000311.1 GCA_023391315.1 Bacteroidota bacterium
GCGGTATTCATCAAACACATCATAAGTGGGCAGCAAAGTTTTATGTATCTCCGCTTTAACTTCTTTTTCATATAGAAAGAAAGCGGCATTAAAAAGATCCTTGCCTTCAAATTTTGGGTTGCGCGCCGGTGAACCAATCACTACGCCGATTGTATCTGCATGTTCTTTGATGATATCAACTGCGTTGTAACATTTGCTGATGAAATCACCGAATTCTAAAAAATCCCTCGGCGGGTAACCGCAAACACATAGTTCACTAAATAAAATAAGATCGGATCCCTGCTGCTTTGCCTGTTTAATGGCTTCAATAATTTTTTCGGTGTTGCTTTCAAAATTGCCTATATGATAGTTTTGCTGGGCTATTGTAATTTTCATACTGTAAAGTTCGTTTAAAAAAAATATTAACAACCTGCTTGCGCAGCAAGTAATTTATTTGCAATATGAAATTTTATGCCGCCGCATTTTTTTGTTTGCTGTTATTTGCCTGTAATCAAAAAAAACCAGCGCCCGACGTTTCCAATATTAAGGTAGATGTACAATTATTGCGTTTTGATAAAGATTTGTTTTCAATTGACACAAACAATGTTGAAACCCCTTTGACATCGCTTCAAAAAAAATATGGTGCTTTCCTGAACGATTATTTATACAACATAATGGTACTGCCGCCGCAGCCCGACAGCGTTGCGAAAAAAATTAAAATGTTTCTGCATGATTATCGTTTTGTGTATGATACAGCGCAAAAATATTTTGATGATTTCGGCGATGAATTTAAAGCGATAAAAAGCGGCCTGCAATATGTGAAGTATTATTTTCCCGAATATAAAACACCGGCAAATGTTATAACTTTTATAGGGCCTGTTGAAGGCTATGCAAATGTGCTTACTACAAGCGGACTGGCAGTGGGATTGCAGTTATATCTTGGTGAAGATTTTCCTGTGTATCATTCGGAGTTTATAACGAATGTATATCCCGATTACCAGCAGCGCAGGTTTAAGCCTGCCTACATTGCCGTTAACTGTATGAAAAATATTGTAAGCGATATTTACCCTGAAAAGAATGGCAGCGAACCGTTAATATATCAGATGATTGATGCAGGCAAACGGTTATATCTTCTTGATCATTTTTTGCCTCAGGTTGCAGACAGCTTAAAAACAGGTTATACGCAAAAGCAATTAGATGGCTGTTATGATAATGAGGCCGGTATATGGAATTATTTTGTTCAGAATAATTTACTGTTTATAACCGATCCTTTGCAGGTAAGGGATTATATGCAGGACGGGCCTTTCACAGAAGTTTTAGGCCAGGCATCGCCGGGGTTTATAGGCCAGTTTATTGGCTGGCAGGTTGTAAAGAAATGGATGGACAAAAACCCGGAAATTACCTTGCAGCAATTAATTGAAACACAGGAGAAAAAAATATATGATGAGGCGAAATATAAACCGCGGTAGAAGAGAGGCTGTGAGCTTCGAGCAATGCACAGTGAGCTTTTATAATCTGACTGAGCTTTCCGGCTCACAGCTCGTAGCGCAAAGCTTTCTTCAATTCATCTTAAGCGGGGCAATTAAATCGAACGGCGGAATATTTACTTTAAATATTTTTTTATTGTTGAGGTTTTCCATTTCATACGTGCCCATCATGCGGCCAAGCTCACTGCGCAGGTTACAGCCGCTTACATACTGAAACTGTTTGCCCGGCTGCAATACAGGCTGCATGCCCACCACACCTTCGCCATCCACATCGCGGTATTCACCACTGCTGTCAAATATTTTCCAACTGCGGCGCAAAAGTTTTATGCTGAAGTTATTTTGGTTTTCTATAGTAATCCTGTAAGCAAACATGAATTCACCATTGGTAGGATTGCTGTAGTCTGACTGGTAAAAACTCTCAACACTTATTTCAACGCCTTCTGAAATTTTTGATACCATTCTTTATTGTTTGCAGGAATAAAGATAGGGATTGAAAATAAATTCCGGTAAACAGGCACATGGGAAATAATATAATTACACGTTTTTCTCGCAGGCAGCCCATAATCTTAAGTGATGTAATTAATTTTCCCGCTAAACGTTAATAACGCCGGTTCTGTCATTAGTAATAAATATTCACCCGTAAATAACAACCCGCAACTCACAAACATCAGTTGCCAAATAAATCGTATCTTGTTTTAGGCCGGCGGTCATCAAGCCACTGAAAATTGCGCAGCCGCATTTCAAAAGGGTTCATTTGCCGCATAGGGTAGGAGGTGCCAACCACATTGCTTCTCAGCACAATTTTATCGGCCTCACGCGTTACAAAATACATATCAATCACATCAGACGTTGCCCTGTTCACACCAATAAATTTGCTGCTGTCATCCTGCGCATAATAAATGCTTTCCGAATTGCCTTTGGCTCTTATCGAATCTATTTCCCCATTGGTAAAAAACCCATTTATGGTGCGGCCTTTTACCTGGTTATAATATTCAGGGCCAACTTTTTCCACGCTTAAGGCATTTTCAAAAACATACATGCGTTTTGGTTTTTTATTAAGCGTAAATAAATAAATGGTATCGCCGGTTATCTGGCTTTCGCGGCTCCATACAACCGGGTTTTTAAACAGCCTGAATGCAGAATCTTCCGATGAATAAAATAAACTATCGCCTACGGCCTGCAATGAATCAGAAAATATTTTTACGTTGTAATAAGCCTCCACAAAACGGTCTCTTGCACTATCCTGTTTAGCTCTTGCAGAATCGCTGAGTGCAATAGCAACAGAATCTGTTGAGGGAAGTGAATCGAGTATAACAGGGATTTTCCTGTATTTTTTAATGGTGGATAACTTGCCGGAGAACAATGTATCGGCAGCGAGATAAATAGAATCTTTATCCTGCTTTATAACCATTACCGGTTTTTGCGTGGCCAACACAGAAGATTCTTCTCCTTTGCTTTTAAGATTATTGGCAAAAACGGTTACGCCCTGCGCGGTGTCTTTATAAATAACATTGCCACTGGCTTCACTTTCTTTGGTTGAATCGTTGGAAGCAACTACATCTGCATCAAGCATTGTTGTGCTGTCTTCTATATGAGGCCGCTTGCCGAAATAGGAGTTCTTGTTTTTCAGGTCATAATAACCATCGCTGGTAAATATCTTTTTCTTGTCGCCGCTTTTTATAATGGTGGGAACGGTGAAGGTGGCCACATTCGTGTAAGTGTTAAACAGTAATGTATCTGTTGTAATATTATAGTCAGGGTTTACCAGCACTACATCTTTCTTAAAATAAACATCCTTGGTTTCGCCATAATAAAAACCTTCTTTACTGGTGAGCACTGTTTTTTCGCTTGTTACTTTTCCATTCTTTGTATAAATGCCTATATGTGTGTTCAGGTCGTAATCAAGATCGGGCGTGGTAAGCGTTCCCTTGCCATCGGTTAATTTTACGTTGCCTTTCAGGTAAGCTTTTTTTTCGTTGCCGAGGTAGCGCAGGTAATCGGAATAAGTGTGTATGCTGTCGTTATCATTTATATGCACGTGGCCAAAGGCCTCCAGCATATTCAGTGTTTTATTCAACACAACACTATCTGTATAAAACAAAGTGGAATCCTGTTTTATCTGTACGTTGCCGGCTGCAGATTGAAATTCGGCTGAATCTATTTTCTGATAATTAAGCCTGTCTGCATTAAGAATGATGATCTTTCTCTTTGATGCTGTATCAGCAGGCTGTTGTGCAAAAAGCGATGAGCATATAAAAAGGAAAGCTGCGCTGAGAAAAAAAACTATCGCTTTATATTGTATCATGGTTTTACCGCAGATGAATCTTTTACCGGAAGCGGTTCTGTAAGATAATCGCCTTTATCTTTTTTGCCAAAAACGGAAATGTTTACATAACGCTTCGGGTGCACACGAAGATCATCAAGTAAAACATTTAAACTGCGCGTAATGTTGTTAAGGTTATTATATAATGCCTTGTCGTTTATTAAAGCGCCGATGGAACCATCTGTTGAATTAACGCGGTTGATGATAGACGATAAAGAATCTGCACTTTGCTTAAAACCATTTACCAAACCATCAACATCGGCCTGTGATAAATTTCTTGTGGTTGCCTGCAGGTAAAAAAGCGTGCTGTCTATCTTTTGGTTATTCTTTGCAAGATTTGCGGTAAACTCGTTGATGTTTGCAAGTGACTGTGCCAGGGCTCCGGTTTGTACATTTAATAATTTTTGCAACGCTATGGTAGATTCTGAAATATGACCGGTAGCATTATTGAGATTGGTTATTACGCTGCGGATATTTCCCTTGGTAGTAGTATCAAGCAAGGTATTAAAATTCCTCATTAATGAATCTAATGTTACGAGCGATGCAGTTAGCTGATCAGACAGCGGGCCAAGTTTCGTGGAAAGCGAACCAAGAAACCCATTGCCTTCGAGGGTGTGCATTGTATCGCCGCTGTTGAAATACTGCGTACTTCCGCCGAGCTGGATATTCAACACCGGCGAGCCTAACGGGTTTGATTCAATGGTGGCAACAGAGTTTACCGGTATCTTATAATCCTGTGCAAGCTTTATTTCAACGACCAAATCTTTTAATGAAGGATCGGATGTGGTGCTGTAAACAGTGCCTATCTGGAAACCATTTGCATAAACAGCATTGGATGATGAGAGCTTTTTAAGGTCGGAATATTTAGCATATAAAAAGAAACCCGTTTTTAATACGCTTTTGCCTTTTAAAAAATTAAAACCAAGAATAAGAAAAGCTACAGCGATTGCAGTTAAAGCACCTATTTTAGTTTCATTCGAAATTTTCATGTGTGGAATTTGTCTTTTGCACCTGAGGCTATTCCTATAAATATACAATCATGCCAAAGATGTTATGAAGGCAAAACTAAAAGATATTACTTACCGAGCAAAAGTGCATAAAGTTTTCCGTATCAAATGCACAACTTTTTGAGTGGCAAATATGTCTTATAACGCATAAAAAACTTATTGCAACGAATCCTGTGAAAAGCTTTGAAAGCTGTTTGTTTCGAGGTTGTTTTTATAATTCATTACAGCATTGGTAATGGCATTGCAAATCTCCTGCTGCCCGCTGGTGCTGTTAAGGTAATCTTCATCTTCAGGATTGGAAATAAAACCCGTTTCCACCAAAATGCTTGGCATGGCTGTGGCCTGTAATACCCAAATGCCAACACCTCTTTGCCTGGCCTCACGGCTCGTGCGGCCTATTTTAATAAACTCGTTTTCCACATCGCGGGCAAGGTTAGCGCTACGCTGAAAATACTGTTGTGTTTTAAGTGTGTAATACATTTTCCTGGTTGGATCACCCGGATCAAAGTCGCCAAGCTGCTGTGCAAGAGAGCTATCCATATACAATGATTCATTCTCCATCATGGCAACTTCTTTATTGTCATTCCTGTCTGCGGCCCATATATAAGTC